>JAWVWU010000022.1:0-11856 GCA_033723595.1 Marinobacter sp.
AGCATGATGATCGGTATCTCGGCCGTGACTTCCTCTTTCTTCAGCCGGCGGGCCAATTCGACCCCACTGGTGCCCGGCAGCATCCAGTCGAGCAGTATCAGATCCGGCTGTCTGTCGACGATCAGGGCGTGGGCTTCGCGGGCATCTGCCGCTTCCAGGCACTGGTAATCAGCCATTTCCAGTGCAACGGCAATCATTTCCCGAATGGAGGCTTCGTCATCCACAATCAGGACAGTTTTTCCAGACATGAGTAGTACCTGTATCGGACCGGTGTTTGTTGCTGACTTATTACACCGGGCTAAGGTTACAATACTATGACAGTTCTCACGTCGTGCCCAGGGCCTACTGGGCGCGCAAGGCGGTGTCGATGAGCAGTCCGGCAAACACCGCAAATCCGGCCCAGTTATTATTGAGAAATGCCTTGAAGCAGGGCGCCCGCTCGCGATCGCGAGCCAGGTGTTGCTGGTATACGAACAGGCAGGCCATGCCCACCAGGCCCAGGTAGTAAGCGACGCCAAGTCCGGCCCGGTGTCCCACCATGATCAGGACCAGAATGACCAGCGCCTGCAGCATGCCGATAATCGCACGGTCCGCGTCGCCGAACAGGATGGCCGTCGACTTGATGCCGATCCTGAGGTCGTCGTCCCGGTCGACCATGGCGTAGAGCGTGTCGTAGGCGACCGTCCAGAGCACGTTGGCGACGAACAA
Source organism: Marinobacter sp. (assembly GCA_033723595.1). Classification (GTDB taxonomy): domain Bacteria; phylum Pseudomonadota; class Gammaproteobacteria; order Pseudomonadales; family Oleiphilaceae; genus Marinobacter. The sequence continues at coordinate 709 of JAWVWU010000022.1, forward strand.
CAGCCAGGCCAGTTGCGGGACTTCGCCGGCCTGGGCTGCCCAGGCCATGGGGATTGCCCAGGAAAACGCAGCGGCCAGAAAGAGCTGTGGCAAATGCGTGTAACGTTTCATGAACGGATAGATGAAGGCCAGAACCAGGCCACCAAACGACAGGTAAAGCGTCAGCGTGTTGGTAAACAGAACCACCATCAGGAACGCGATCAGTGCGAGACCGAGGAACAGGGCGACGGCCTCGGCGGGGGCGACCCGGCCCGACGGCAATGGCCGGTCACGGGTGCGTTTGACATGGCCATCAACCCGGCGGTCGGCAAAATCATTGATGGCACAGCCGGCCGCTCTCATCAGGAATACGCCCAGCGTGAAAATGATCAGATTGGCCAGGCCGGGGAAGCCGCTGGCGGCCAGCCAGAGCGCCCAGTATGTTGGCCACAGCAGGAGCAGGCTGCCAATCGGCCGGTTGAGACGAAGCAGGCGGGCGTAATCAAGCAGCCGGGTCTGAACGTGTTGGGGCAGTATGGCTGTGTTCATAACGGACTCGTTGGTTCAGGGTGCATTGACGTGGTGCGCACGGACAGTGCCGACCGGTCTGTCCGTCAATCGCTGAGTATAGCGAGCACGGTCAAAGGTTGCATGGCCCCCGCCGCGTCAGCCCCTGGCATCAGGTTGCGGCGACCGGTTGCCGCAGCAGGGCCGGCAGAAAGTACTCGCCGACCAGCAGTTCGTGTTCACCGCAATGGAACCGTGAGCGTCTCGCAACGGCCGGTTCGCGCTGGCTGTCATTGCGCGCGCAGAGGCCGATCTGGAACGTTCCGCGTTGCCACTCGGGCTGACTGAACAGGAACGCACCCAGCGGGCGATTGCCCAGGTGGCGCAGGCGGCGGGCCTTGCCGACGAGTGTACTGCGCGGAATGACAGTGCGGGCCAGTACCCAGGGTTGATGATCACCACAAAGCTGCACTTCGCGAACCCAGACCCGCTGTCGCAACGGCACGCCGAGCGTCAGGGCTTCTTCGCGGGTGGGTCGCACATAACCTTCCGCCAGCACGTCGACATGGAAACGTTGCTGGCAACGCAGTTGCAGGGCCCGGGTCAGGGATCCTTCTACCTGAAGCCAGTGACGGGCGCTGTCATCGGGGCGGCGACTGTGCAGGCTGGCTGCGGTCAGTGAGGGATACCAGTCGGTCGGTGGGATTGCGCCGTCAGGGGCGGTCGGCACATTAAAGGCCCTTGACCGCATAGATCCCCGGGGCGTTACGCCAGTAGCCTTTGTAATCCATGCCAAAGCCGAACAGGAACCGGTCTTCCACTTCAAGCCCGGTGAAGTCGGCCTTCAGGCCTGCCCGGCACTTGCGGTCGTGCTGTTTGTCGACCAGCACGGCCGTGAGGACGTCCTCCGCGCCCTGGCTCCGGCAGTAGTCGGCGATGGCATCGAGGGTCGTGCCCTCATCCAGGATGTCGTCGACAATGAGGATGCTGCGGCCCTGCATGTTGGCGTCGGGTCGCAGTTTCCACTCGAGAATGCCGCCGGTGGTTTCCTGACGGTACCGGGTCGCGTGAAGGTATTCGGCCTGCACCGGGAATCTGAGTTGGGTAAGCAGGTGACCGGTCAGTATCAGTCCGCCGTTCATGACGCACAGCACCATGGGGTTGCGATTGTGCAGCCGTTCGGTGATCGCGGTGGCCATGGCCTGGATGGCGCGCTGAACCTGCTGTTCGTCTACCAGACAGTCGGCTTCCGCAAGCACCTGGTTCATTTCGGCGACGGTGTCGGTCATAGTGATCAGATCCTGTCGTAAAACGGCGCATTATACCTAAGCCATAGCGGGGAAGGGAGGGTTGCCGGCAAAAACCTCGGCGGCGCCCGGGCGCTTCCGGACCCCTTCGGCATTGGTCAGTGAGCGAACAATGCGTATTATAGGCGGCCCATAATTTGTTCATTCAGACAACGATGACTTTCATGTAGGATTGTCTAACAATTTTTAGTCTGTCCAAGTCAGGTCTGCGGAGGAAAACATGAAAAAGTGGCAGTGTGTGGTGTGTGGCTGGATTTACGATGAGGCCGAGGGCTGGCCCGAAGACGGTATTGAGCCCGGCACCGTCTGGGAAGATGTGCCTGAGGACTGGGTCTGCCCGGACTGCGGCGTCGGCAAAGAAGATTTCGAAATGATTGAAATAGGCTAACCGTCCCCCAGGAGCGCAGGTTATGAGTTCAGATGCCCCGATCATCATCATTGGTACTGGTCTGTCCGGGTACTCTCTGGCGCGGGAAATTCGCAAGCAGGATAAAGAAACCCGGCTGCTGATGGTGACGGCTGATGATGGCTTCAGTTACTCCAAGCCGATGCTCTCTACCGGGTTCACGAAAGGTAAGGACGCCGACGAGCTCGCCCAGGCAACCTCGGGCGGCATGGTCGAGCAGCTGAATATCGAGTTACGGACCCATACCGTGGTGACCGGTATCGACGCCGACCGCCACGAGTTGCTGATCGGTGATGAGCGCCTGGCCTATTCCCGGCTGGTTCTGGCCTGGGGCGCTGACGTGATCCGCTTGTCCATCGCCGGCGACGGTCATGCTCACGTGTATTCGATCAACGACCTCATGGACTACCGGGCATTCCGCAAAGCTCTGTCAGGGCGCAAGCGGGTGGCCATCATGGGCGCCGGCCTGATCGGCTGCGAGTTTGCCAATGACCTGATCAACGGTGACTACGAGGTTGACGTCATTGCACCGTCTGACACCGCCATGCCTGGTCTGTTGCCACCGGAGGCCGCAAATGCCGTGGTCGATGCGCTCGGCGAGGCGGGCGTGCGCTTCCATCTCGAGGCCGTCGTTGACCGGATCGATCAGCAGGGTGACGGCGTTCGACTCACTCTCTCAAACGGGGAGGTTGTTGACTCCGACATCGTTATTTCCGCCGTGGGGTTGCGTCCCCGAATCGATCTGGCCAGGTCGGCAGGGCTGGAAACCAATCGCGGTATCGTGGTGAATCGGGCGCTGGAAACCAACCGGCCCGACATCTACGCGCTGGGCGACTGTGCTGAGGTTGACGGCCACGTGCTGCTTTACGTGCTGCCACTGATGGCTTGTGCCCGGGCGCTGGCGAAGACCCTCGCAGGGGAGCGCACCGAGGTCCGGTACGGGACCATGCCGGTGATGGTCAAAACACCGTGCTGCCCGACGGCCGTGTGTCCGCCTCCGGCCAATGCCAGTGGACGGTGGGAAGTCGAGCGGGAAGGCAACAGTGTTCGCGCGCTGTTCAAAAGCCCGGACGGTGAAACGCTGGGCTTTGCGGTCACCGGTGACTACGCCATCGAAAAGCAGTCGCTGGCCAAGGAAGTGCCGCCGATACACACATGATGGATCGCCGGGTGCGTGATTTGGCGGCACCTTGCAGCCTGTCAGAAACGGTATTCGACCCCGAAGTCGATGCGGTAGTTCAGACCTTGAAGCGCGCCGGGTAATTCATCAAATCCCGGCAACGGCGCGGCGGATCCGGCCAGCGCCGAATCCTGGCGCTGCTCTGCCAGTCTGACCGCGGTGCGGGAGTCGGTATAGGCTTCAACCCGACCGGTCCCGATGCTGGGCTGCTTGAGATGCCAGCCCCGCGGGTCGGCATCCCCAGACTCCGGCCAGTGGGCCGTCGGCAGGACCACTGGTGAGGGCTCGCAGGGCGACGTCGTGAGGGTGCTGACCGCTGCCGTGGCTGCGTCGGCATCGGGGCGACCGCGGCTCTCCGGATGATAGGACCAGTCCGGTATGCCGCCTGCCGCTGCCCCGTCTGTGATGCCACTCATCAGCAGGATCAGCAGACAGGCATAGCCTGGCAGGCGGCGGCATCCGGGGCGCAGTGCGGTCAGTAGGCTGATTTCCCCGTTGCGTTGGGCGTCGCTCTGGGGTAGAACATCGCTTTTCATAGACCGTTTGCTTCCTAACTGGGTGGCAAACGCGGTGGTCTGGGTGCGCTGTCGGCGCGGAGCGGACGCAGGCCGGCCGTTTTGCACGCGGCCCATCACTTGTTTACCAGGAGAGAACATGCTGGAAGTCACCAGAAAACTGGTCGAATTGCTCGATCTGGCCCCGATCGGAGACGATCATTTTCAGGGCGAAAGCGAAAACCTGGGATTCCCCAACGTGTTTGGTGGCCAGGTTCTGGGCCAGGGCCTGATGGCGGCGAGCCGCACGGTCGAGTCCCGACTGCCCCATTCCATGCACGCCTATTTCCTGCGACCGGGCAATCATCGCTTGCCCATCGACTACGAAGTCCAGCGTGTGCGTGACGGCGGTTCGTTCTCCGTCCGTCGGGTTATTGCCCGGCAGGATGGCAAGGAAATCCTGACCGGTTCGGTGTCGTTCCAGGTCGAGGAGGTCGGGTTTGACCATCAGATCGATATGCCGCCAGCGCCGGATGTTGACACGCTTCAGTCCGAGCAGGAGCAAAACGAGACGCTCAAGCCCCATGTCCCGGAAAAGCTTCACAAGTCCATAACGAGAGCGAGACCGATCGAGATCAGGCCGGTGAATCCGGTTAACCCTCTGGCTCCCGAGGCGCGGCCACCGGTTAAACAGAGCTGGATGCGAGCGCAGGGCAGCCTGCCGGATGATCCGGTGTTGCACCGGTGCCTGCTGGCCTACGCGTCGGATTTCAGTTTTCTGGGCACGTCGCTGAATCCACATGGCGTTACCTTTATGACAAAAGGTATGCAAGTCGCAAGTCTCGATCACGCGATCTGGTTCCATCGGGAATTCCGCATGGACGACTGGCTACTGTATGACAAGGATAGCCCGAGTGCGTTCGGCGGGCGCGGGTTCAATCGCGGAAATATCTTCAGTCGTGACGGCGTGCTGGTGGCGTCGACCACTCAGGAAGCACTGATCCGACAGCGTCAATCCTGATGATCAGCCACCCGGGTGAGCCAGTCGCGCACCCAGGGTAAGGCCATTTGCTCAGGTTCGGTGGTCTCCAGGGCGTCGATGCACAGGGAGTCGCCGACTTTCCGGGCCGCTACCTCCTGGAACGCCTCGCTGACCAGTTCTCCGGCGCCGCAAAAGGTATCGCCGTAGGAGCTGTCACCCAGCACGACAACGCCGAACGGACGTCCCGTCTGCATCGGCAACTGCTCCCGCAGGTCAAGGTAAAAGGGCAGCAGGTTGGGCGGCAGCTCGCCCTGTCCGGTGGTGGATGTGCAGATCAGCACCGGGTCGTCGGTCGTGGTCAGGTCCGCGAGGGTCGGATTCTCGATCACCGTGATCCGGTGCCCCTCGGTAGCCAACTGCTGCTTCAGATGCCGGGCCGTCATCAGCGCCCCCCCATAAACACTGCCCACCAGAATTCTGCATTTGGCCATAGCTACCCGACTCACACTGTTTCATGAGGCGCCAATGGTAGCGACACCGGTACCTCGGCTCAAGCGGTGCCCATAGAGCGGTCGTCCCGGGTGGCCGTGTTTTTGCTGCGAACCCGGGGCGCAATGCGGTTACGCCCGTTGTCTTTGGCTTCATACAGATGCTCGTCGGCCAGTTTCAGCAATTGCTCGATGGAGCGGGCCTGGGTGATCGAGCAGACGCCGGCACTGATCGTCACCGGCAGTGATTGCTCCTGGAAGCTGAAGCGGGTCCGGGCAACGTCATCCCGGAGTCGTTCGGCCAGAGTCAGCGCTTGTAGCAGCGACGTATCCGGCAGAAGAATCAGGAATTCCTCGCCGCCCCAGCGTGAACAGACATCCGACTGCCGGACAATGGTCTGCATCAGTTGGGCGAACTGGCGGAGCACGGTGTCTCCGGCATCGTGACTGAAGGTGTCGTTAATGCGTTTGAACAGGTCCAGGTCGATCAGGATGACGGAGAAATGATGGCCGGAGCGCTGATAGCGGGACAGTTCCAGTGTCAGGCGGTGATGCATGTCCCGGCGATTGGCGAGCCCGGTTAACTCGTCCGTACGCGCCGCCTGTTCATGCATGATCGCAAGGTTGACCAGTGCCAGCCGGGCCTTGCGGCGGCTGGCTTCAAGCACGAAGCAGAAGATCGATTCAAACAGGATCGTGGCAAAAAAACGGATCTTGAAGTCGAACCCGTACGTGGTCGTGACGAACGGCAGGTCCGGAAACTGGAAAACCACCATGGCGAACAGCATCAGATAGACCATCAATGCGGTGCCGGTCTTGGGATCGGTCAGATAAAACAGCAGCGGCGGAAACACATAAAACCAGAGCGGCCCGGTGTTGCTCTCACCACCGGAGGCGATCAGGTAGGCGAACAGCATGCCGACAATGGTGATCAGGCCGGTCTTGTTCAACTGATGGTTGCCGGTGTGTCGGTAGGTGAGCATGTTCAGGCACACCAGCCCGGCAAACACCCACAGGACCGTGCCGTGGGTTGTGTGTCCGGCGTACCAGGATTTCAGCCCGATGCCGACCAGAAAGGCGATCGCCATCAACGATAACCAGTACAGTACCGTGGCAACACGGGCCTCTTCGTCTTCTTCGGCAGACTGGTGTCTGGCCTGGATCAGCTGGGTCATGGCTACCCGCGGCAAATGTTCAGGGTTGGGGTCAGGGGTGTGCGATCGGGCCGTCGACAGACCGCGTTTCATCGAGTATGCGTCAACCCTGTGCACATTCACAGGGCATAAACGGATCGGTGTGACGCTGCCATCACTTTTCAGAGGCGGTACTGGCGCGTTGTCCGGCACCGCGTCATGGCCGGGCGCGCCGCTGTAATATTTCATTTTGATGACAGAAAATTTATAGTGGCGGCCTCGATTCAAGACAACGGTTGCTTATCCGTCATGGCCAAAAAAAACACCGGGTTTTTCGAAAAGGCGCTGACCAGTCGGTCGTCTGAACGTTTCCGCATCGGTATCTGCCTGCTTTTCCTTCTGGGGATCTGGCTGTTTGTCGGGCAGCTCAGCAGCGGGCTGTCAGGCAGTGGACTGCTGATGGCAGCCGGGGTTATCGGCGGCTACATGGCGATCAATATCGGAGCCAACGACGTCGCCAACAACGTCGGCCCGGCGGTGGGGGCCGGCGCGCTGACGCTGGGCGCCGCGGTCCTGCTGGCCGCACTGTTCGAGGCCAGCGGGGCGCTGATTGCCGGTGGTGATGTGGTGTCGACCATCAAGGGCGGCATTATTTCGGCGGACCGAGTCTCGGATGCGTCGACGTTCGTCTGGCTGATGACAGCGGCCCTGCTGGCCGGCGCGCTGTGGCTCAACCTGGCTACCTGGATGGGAGCACCGGTCTCTACGACCCACTCGATCGTGGGCGGCGTACTGGGCGCCGGTATTGCCGCGGGCGGCTGGGGCATTGCCGACTGGCACGTGATGGGCGCGATTGTGGCCAGTTGGGTGATTTCTCCGGTGCTGGGTGGGCTCTTCGCGGCGGTGTTTCTTTACCTGATCAAACGGAGTGTGCTGTACCGGGATGACCTGGTCGCAGCCGCCCGCACGATGGTGCCGCTGGTCGTCAGTGTCATGGCCTGGGCGTTCGGCACGTATCTGATGATCAAGGGCGTCAAAAAGATCATCAAGGTCGATTTTCTGCAGGCGTCACTGGTCGGATTGGTGTTCGCGGTCGCGGTGTTCGCACTGATGAAGGTGATCGTAAACCGGCGATCCGCCACCATGAAAAACAACGCCGACGGCGTGAACGCCCTGTTCACCTGGCCGCTGATCTTTGCCGCCGCCTTGCTGAGTTTTGCCCATGGTGCCAATGATGTGGCCAATGCGGTCGGGCCTCTGGCGGCGATCAATGATGCCTTGCTCGGTGGTGCGGTGGTGACCAGGGCCGGCATTCCGTTGTGGGTCATGATGGTCGGGGCGCTCGGGCTGTCGGTCGGGCTGATGCTCTTTGGTCCCCGCCTGATCCGGACAGTGGGCAGTGAGATTACCGAGTTGGACAAGACCCGGGCCTTCTGTATTGCCCTGTCTGCCGCCCTGACCGTGATTATCGCGTCGCAGCTTGGTCTGCCGGTCAGTTCCACACACATCGCGATTGGCGGCGTGTTCGGGGTCGGGTTCCTCCGGGAATACCTGAAGTTCAATTACACCAGTCAGTTGCACCGCATCATCGAGAGTCACGACGAGGCCGAACGTGCCCGCCTGCAGCCGTTTCTCGACAATTTCCGGGATGCCACGGTGGAAGAGATGGAAGCGTTGCTGAAGAAAGCGCGCAAAAAGAAAAAGGAATTGCCGCTGTCCAAGTCCGAGCGTAAACGGCTCAAGAAGATCTACCGCGAGGAACTGGTGAAGCGCTCCCATCTGACACGGATCATTGCCGCCTGGGTGATCACCGTGCCGGCGTCGGCAGTCATGGCGGCCTTGCTGTTCTTCACTCTGCGTGGGCTGATGGTCTAGTGGCCCGCCGGGGCTGGGCGTAATTGCCGCTGGTGTCTGGCCGGGTTACAGCGCCGCGATCCGTGGTAACATGGGCTTGTTTTCAGGGGCGCCACGCCGCTGATGGTTTATCAAATCCGCCGTCCACCCGGGAGTGACAGATGAGTACAGCATCCGAGAGCCGTCAGGCCAAGATCATCGACGAACTGCGGGTCTTTATCAAGAAGGTCATGAGCGATCCGACCATTGCCGTCAAGTCCGTCGAGATTGCCCGCAAATACCGCGATCAGCCCAATGCCGACGAACTGATTGCCCGGGAGATCAGTGCCAACACGACGGTTCGCATTCCGGAAAGCTGGAGTGAAGCCGACAAGATGTTCCTGGAAATCCTGCACGATGTGCTGGATGACGAGGAAGCGCTCTACTGAGTAGTGCGTTGGTCGGCTGAGTCCGAAGCCGGCTTTCAGGCGCGCCGGCTCTGACGCTGTTGGGCGGCCAGAATGGACTCGGCCGTCTGGTTGAGAATGGCCATTTCGTCGGCAATGGCCTCTTCCCCCGCCAGATCCCGCTGCTCTGCCAGAATATCCCGTAGAATATCGTGCGTGGTCAGCGGGTTGGCCAGTACCACACGGAATACGATGCAGGGGAAGCGGTCATAGCGTACCGGTTCGAGTCGTGTCCGCGAAACAAATGCCTTGCCCCGCTCGCGCTGGGCTTTCTGAAGGAACTTGGTCAGTCGGTTGAGACTGGTGTTCAGGCGCTCCGCCTGCCGGGCGTCCGCCATCGCCAGAGCCTGTTGCACCCGTTCGGGGCAGTAGCGGTAGGTCAGGATATTCAGCTCGGGCCGGGTGATCAGTTCGAAGTCCGGCTCGGCCTCGATCATCGCGGCAAAGCTGCGGGCCTTGTCGATGCCCTGATCAATCAGGATTTCATAGCCTTCGCGGGCCAGAATTTTCAGCCCTGAGTGAATCAGCATGGCCATACCCGGCCGTGACCCCTCGAGGGTATTGCTGCCCAGATCCCGGGATCCCTTGCGGATGATGTACTGGGCATGGTGTTCTACAGCACTGGCCAGCGCCGGATCGCGAAACACCACCAGCCCCGCGCCCATGGGCACATACAGCTGCTTGTGCGCGTCAAAGGTGACCGAATCGGCCTGTTCAATGCCTTTGAGCAGCCCTTTGTAGGTGCGGGAAAACAGTGTGGGTCCGCCCCAGGCCGCGTCAACGTGAAAGTGGGCGCCGAATTCCCGTGCGATGTCCGCCATCGCATCGAGGGGGTCCACGTTGCCGGTTTCCGTGGTACCGGCTACCCCGCAAATTGCCATGATCTTGATTTTCTGCTTTTGCAGCTCGAGGCACTTGTCCCGCAGGGCATCGGTGTCGATCCGGTTTTCGTCGTCGGTGTCGACCGGAACCAGGGCGTCCCGGCCCAGACCCAGTACATCAGCCGCTTTTCTCAGGGAGTAGTGACCCCGCCGGGACACCAGGATCGCAGCGCCCTCGTGGCCGTAATAGCGCAGGGCACGAAACAATCCTTCCTGATGCAGTCCGCGAAAGCTGCCCTCGGCCGGGAAGGCCCGGTTCCGGGCAACCCAGAGCGCCGTCAGGTTGGCAATGGTGCCGCCGGAACACATCACGCCAAGGGCGTGACGGGGGTCGTGCATCCAGCGCCGGTAGAAAGCGCTGTCTTCCTGGTACACCAGGCGATGAATCATCCCCAGCACCTGGCGTTCCAGCGGTGTGAAGGCCTTGGAGGTTTCGGTCTTGACCAGGTTCTGGTTCAGGGCAATCATGATCTTGGACAGCGGCAACATGAAGTACGGCAATGCCGAGGTCATGTGCCCGATAAAGCTCGGGGACGCGGTGTGGACCGAATTGGCCACCAGTTTGTCGAGCAGGAACTGCGCCTGCTCGGACACGAAGATCGGCTTTTCGGGTACGGCGGACTCCGAGAAGTTTTTCTCGACGTCGCTCAGATCCCGCTCAACCGCAACAATATGACCCTGAAGAAAGCCAGCAAGGTTGCGGGAGATGTCCTGGTCGATCCGGCTCAGGGTGGATTCGGGGGCTTCGGGAACCGTGAAGACACGGTACATTGCCTCAACGGAGGCCTGAGCGGATTTTTTCTTGCCGGTCATACGCGCCACACACCATCAGTGGTAACACCCGGGGCCCGGTCCTGATGCCCATCGGGTACAATCGGGAGATGGATTATCTTCCGGTCAGTCTGGCATATCACAGGCCCGTTGGCACTGCGCCAGTTGGTTCGCGTCCTTGTAGGGTCGCGTAGTATACGGCGTCAGACTGAACGGTGCCACCGTCAGAGAATTTCCCGCTGGATATCCAGCACGGGCGCATCAATCCGCTCGGCGATGGCTTTTTCCACCTGGTCCAGACGCTGCTGGAGCTGGCTGGAGGAGCCGCCGAGGGCGGCAATGGTCCAGGTTGCACAATCCAGCGCGTCCTGATCGGCGGTTTCTGCGACCGCAAGGTCGGGCTCGCGGCCCCAGATCGCCCGCAGGGGCGTGAACACTTTGCGTTTGGCTTTGAGGTCATCGCAGCCGTACAGCTGAAAATGCAGGGTCAGAAGTCCTACATGGGGTGTGATGACGGGTTGCTCGGTCGGCGTGTTGAGCAGACGTCTCAGGGCATCGGACATAGCGTTGGTCGCCTGAAATAGAGTGTCGCGCAGGCGCGAAACGACGGCCCCGGGGACCGCCTTTGCACCTGCAGACTGATCAGTCTACTACAGGCGTTGCGCGCTGAATAATCGACCGGGCATCCGTGCCGCTGGGCAGGTTGCCGATGTTGAGGCC
>JAWVWU010000023.1:0-11819 GCA_033723595.1 Marinobacter sp.
CGCCGAGCTGAAGATTGATTATGTCTGCCTGGCGCTGGTGGTTAACTGGGCCGCCGGCAAGTCCGACCACATTATTACCATGGCCGAAATTGAAGCGGCGATCGAGCAGGGCATGTCCGGCGTGCGGGCCATTCTGGCCCACTCTGTCACTGCGTTGGGGAAGCCTTGGGTTCAATCGGTTTGAAGTAGACCAGTACGCCAATGGTCGGCGAGTCCAGATAATGAATTTCCTCGCTGCGCATACGACGGGTTTCACGAATCCAGGTCAGCAGCTGTTTCTGGTTTTCCTGCGCAGGCCCGTGCATCTGGCTGCCCGAAGGCAGTCCTGACGGCCCGGCAACTTGCGCAGGTTGGCTGGCAGGTTGCTGGCTGGCGCTCCGCGCTGTGCCGGCACGCTGGTCCTTGTGGGCTGCGCCCGCGCCTTCGGCTACGGCGGGCGCTGAGGGTACCGGTTGCCAGTGATTCAGGGCGACGGTGACGTGCAGGAAACGCAGCCGGTCAATGCTGATGTAGCCCTCGATTTCGCGCTGCTGGGCCTGATCCATCCAGTCACCTACGGCCACCCGCATTTTCTCGCCTTTGTAATCGGGCGGAAAGGACTGAACCCAGCCTGCCGCTGCCAACACCTTGAACCGTCCGCTGCGCTCCAGACGATCAGCCGCTGAGCTCAGATAGAGATCCTTGCGCGGCACCAGGTTGAGGTCGCTCAGCCGCTGACCACTCTGGTCCTCGACCCATAGCTTGCCGGTGACGTCCTCGGCGGGTTCTGGATGACGACTGGCCATCTTTTCCGCGACCTCTGACGGTGCCACTTTTCGCTCGACGATAAGGATTTCTGCCCGGTAGGTGTTGTCGTCCGTGGCTTGCCCGCTGGTTGCCGACGTTTCCTGGGCGCTGACGGCCGCAGGTGCAAGCATCAGGGACAGTGAGGCTGTGACCAGAATACCGGTTAGGGCGCCGATGAATCGCAAGAGTGTTCTCCACAGGTTATGCCAACATTGCCGGTCTGGAACACGTGGGCAGCGTCAGCCAATGATCAGGGTGTTCAGGCCGGCGCCGTCAGTTCGGCATCAGTTCGGCCATCAAAGTCGCAACGCCGTCGAGTTTACCACTGGTTGAGGTATCCTTCAGCCGGAACCGGAAACTGTTCGCGCCTTCGAGCCGGAACTGGTCCGGTGACTGTTGCACTTTTTTAACCAGCACCAAGGGATCGACTGGTGTGGTGCTGCCAAACTCCAACCGCGCCCACTCCCGACCAGCATCGACCTTGGTGATGCCGAGGGCTTCCGCCTTGAGTCTCAGTTCGGTCTGGGTCATCAGGTTCTTGGCCGGCTCAGGTAATAATCCGAAGCGATCAATCATTTCAACCTGAAGTTCTTTTAATGCCTCCCGGGACGCCACGCTGGCGATGCGCTTGTACAGCATCAGTCGATTATGCACATCCGGCAGATAGTCATCCGGAATCAGCGCAGGAATCCGCAGGTTCATTTCCGTGCCGTGGCTCAGGGGCAGCTCGGCATTGGGCGTGCGGCCGTCGCGAATCGCGTTGACCGCCTCATCCAGCAGTTGCATGTAGAGTGTAAAACCGATGCTTTCGATCTGGCCGCTCTGTTCTTCCCCGAGAAGTTCGCCGGCCCCCCGAATCTCCAGGTCATGGGTCGCGAGCATGAAGCCGGCCCCGAGATCCTGGGCCTCGGAGATGGCGTCGAGGCGCTTGCGTGCATCGCCGGTAATGGTTTTCGGTGGCGGCGTCAGCAGATAGGCATAGGCCTGGTGGTGCGAGCGGCCAACCCGGCCACGGAGCTGATGCAGCTGGGCCAGGCCGAACTTGTCCGCGCGCTCGATGACGATGGTGTTGGCACTCGGTATGTCGATGCCGGTTTCGATAATGGTCGTGCAGACCAGCACGTTAAAGCGCTTGTGGTAGAAGTCCGACATGATCTGCTCCAGCTCGCGCTCGCGCATCTGCCCGTGGGCAACGCCGATGCGGGCCTCGGGGATCAGATCGCGCAGGACCTCGGCCGTTTTCTGGATGCTGTTGACCTCGTTGTGCAGGAAGTACACCTGCCCACCCCGCAGAATTTCCCGCAGGATAGCCTCTTTGACCATCGCTTCCTCACGCTGCCGGACAAAGGTTTTGACGGACAACCGGCGTGCCGGTGGTGTGGCAATGATCGACAGGTCGCGAAGATGGCCCATGGCCATGTTCAGGGTGCGCGGGATCGGAGTGGCCGTCAGTGTCAGCAGGTCTACCTCGGCTCGCAGGGCCTTGAACTTTTCCTTTTGCTGGACCCCGAAACGATGTTCCTCGTCAATGATCACCAGACCGAGATTCTTGAAGCGCACGTCGCCCTGGATCAGTTTGTGGGTGCCAATGACAATATCGGCCTTGCCGTCGGCAATGCGATCGAGCGCCGAGGAGGTCTGGCTGGAACTGCGAAAACGGCTTAACAGCTCGACCGTCACCGGCGTGTCCGAGAAGCGATCACGGAACGATTCGTAGTGTTGCTGGGCGAGCAGCGTCGTTGGCACCAGCACGGCCACCTGTTTGCCGGAATAAGTGGCGATGAAGGCTGCCCGCATCGCCACCTCGGTTTTGCCGAAGCCCACATCGCCGCACACCAGTCGGTCCATCGGGCGCTCGCCGGTCATGTCGGCGATGACCGCCTCGATGGCGGCCTGCTGATCCGGTGTTTCCTCGAACGGGAAGCCGGCGGCGAAGGCCCGATAGTTCTCGTCGGGCGTTTCAAACTGGTAGCCCTCGCGGGCTTCGCGGCGGGCATAGACATCAAGCAGCTCGGCCGCGGTGTCGCGTATTTTCTCCAGTGCTTTCTGTTTGGCCTGGCTCCAGCGATCGGTGCCAAGTTTGTGCAGGGGCGCATGGTCGGTATCGCTGCCCGCATAGCGTGAAATCAGGTGCAGGCTGGAGACCGGAACGTAAAGCTTGGCGTTGCCAGCGTATTCAAGGGTGAGGAATTCGGTCGACTCGCCTTCGACCGTAATGGTCTCCAGGCCCTGATAACGGCCCACGCCGTGATCAATATGCACCACGGGTGCGCCAATGCGCAGTTCCGACAGGTCCCGGTAGCCGGCATCGTTCACCTCAGTGGGTTTGTCGCGTCGCCGACGCTGCAGAACCCGCTCGCCAAAGAGCGCGGTTTCGGTGATCAGGGCGAGGGACTGGTCGGGCAGTAACAGACCGTCCTCCATGGGCGCGATGGTGATACCGAGCCGGCAGTCTGCGCTGGCCAGGAACGCCTGCCAGCTGTCGAGGGTCTCGGGCCGCAACCCGGCTTCGCCCAGGGTATCGATCAGGGCTTCCCGGCGTCCGGACGACTCGGCACAGATCAGGATGCGTCCGTCAAACTGCTGCACGAACTCCCTCAGGCGGCGTGACGAATCCCGTGCCCGTCCGTCCATGGCCACGTCCGGCAGGGGGGCTGCAGCACAGACGGCCTGGCGCTGGGTGTCGTCGGACAGGGGTTCGGCAACAGGCGTCACGCGTGGGAAGCCCTTCAGCAGGCTGAACAGTTCTTCCTTGAGCAAAAACAGCTTGCCGGGTGGCAGAACCGGGCGTAAGCGATCATGACGCCGCTCCTCGTAGCGGGCGTGCGCGTCGGTCTGGAACTGGTCGACCGCCTGCTCGAGCCCCGACGCGGTAAAGACGCGGGTCGCGCCGGGCAGGTAGTCGAACAACGTGGCGGTCTGGTCGAAAAACAGCGGCAGGTAGTATTCGATGCCGGGTGGCGTAATGGCCTGGGTAACGTCCTGGTAAATCGGGGCCGACTTGTCCGCCGTCGGAAATGCTTCAAACCAGCGTCCACGGAAGCCTGAACGGGCTTCACGGTGCCACGGAAATTCGTTGGCCGGCAGCAATTCGATACGGTCAATGCGGTCGATTGATCGCTGTGTCTCCGGATCAAAGGTTCGCAGGGTTTCGATTTCATTGTCGAACAGGTCGATCCGGTAAGGCAGGTTGGCGCCCATCGGGTAGATATCAAGAATCGACCCCCGCACCGCGTACTCGCCGTGTTCGTAGACATTGTCGGCATGGCGGTAGCCGGCAGCCTCCAGTTGCTGTCGCCACGGGTCGATGTGCAGGGTCTGTCCCACTTCCAGCAACAGGGTGTTGCCCTGCAGATAGCTTACCGGCGGCAGACGGTGCATCAGGGTTCGCGCGGGCACGACCAGCACGCCGTGGTCGGCCCGCGGCAACCGGTGCAGGGTGCGGATTCTTCGGGAGCTGATGTCCTGGTGCGGGGAGAACAGGTCGTAGGGCAGAGTTTCCCAGTCTGGTAGCGACAGCACCTCAAGGCCGTCCGGGCTGACGGCACCCTGGTCTTCCTCAACCGGCAGGCCGAGATAGAACCGCATGGCCTGCTCCAGCCGGATGGCGTCGTCGGTGCTGCGGGCGATCACCAGGGTCAGGCCCTTGTGTTCGCGGGCACTTTCGCAGATGGCCAGCGCCTCGCTGCTGCCGTAGAGACTGCTCCAGATACGGTGATCCGCCGCGCCTGAGGGGAACTCGGGAGCAATCAGTCGGGTGGTTGGCCGGGGCTCGGCCTTTATGTGACCTTGGGTCATGGGCTGCGTCTGTCTCCCGCCCTCAGGGCTGGCTGGGGTGAATCCTGTCAAGGCGCGTCATTCTACCGATACGGTGTCACGCTGTCATGGCAGGATAGTGACTCACCGGTAATGCCGTCAGAGTTTGCGATCGGGTCCTTTAAATCGGATAATAAGCGCCCCATTTCTCAGGGACTCCCGGCTCATTCGGCAGGCTCGATCGGTAAGCCATTGTCGCATCGGTCTTAACCGGGGGTTTCAACGTGCCAACTGCAGAGGGTTAAGCGTGAGCCACCAACAAATGAACGAGCACCTGTCCGAGTGGACAGAACGTGAATCGACCGCTGAAGCGATGATCCCGCTGATCGGACGTCTCTACCGCAAGAATAACGTAGTTACGTCCATTTACGGCCGGGCGATCATCAATCAGTCGGTGATTGGCATTGTCCGTGCTCACCGGTTTGTCCGCCAGGTGGAGGACAGCGAGCTGTCGGTGTGCGATACCTTCCCGATTCTGGAGGCGATGGACCGGCTTGAACTTGGTAGTGCCCATATCGACATCGGCAAGCTGGCCGTCAAGTACCGGCTCGAAGACAACCCCGGCACGCTGGATGAATTCCTCCAGCGCGAGATTGGCGAGGTCATTGGTCAGTACACGGCTCAGTCCCGGGCAAACGCGGAAAAGCAGACCAAGGACATCGTGCTGTACGGCTTCGGCCGGATTGGTCGCCTGCTCGCCCGGATTCTGATCGAAAAGGCCGGCGGTGGTAACAACTTGCGTCTCCGGGCCATCGTGGTGCGCAAGGGCGGTGCCGTGAACGACCTGGAGAAGCGCGCCAGTCTGTTGCGCCGGGATTCTGTCCACGGCCCGTTCAACGGCACGATCACGATCGATGAGGAAGATTCCGCCATCATTGCCAATGGCAACTACATCAAGGTGATCTACTCTGACGGGCCGGATACCCTGGACTACACCCAATACGGTATCAACAATGCGATTATCATCGACAATACCGGCATCTGGCGTGATGAAGAGGGGCTTGGGCGCCACCTGAAGTCCAAGGGTGTCAGCCGGGTCATGCTGACGGCGCCCGGCAAGGGCAATATCAAGAACATCGTTCACGGCATCAACAACGGTGACATTACCGACGACGACCGCATACTCTCGGCGGCGTCCTGTACAACCAACGCCATTACGCCGGTCCTGAAAGCGATCCATGACGAGTACGGAATCCAGGACGGTCATGTGGAGACGGTGCACTCCTACACCAACGATCAGAACCTGATCGACAACTACCACAAGGGTACTCGCCGTGGCCGCAGCGCACCGTTGAACATGGTGATCACCGAGACCGGTGCCGCCAAGGCGGTTGCCAAAGCGTTGCCTGAACTGAAAGGCAAGCTCACCGGCAATGCCATCCGGGTGCCGACACCCAACGTGTCGATGGCGATTCTGAACCTGAATCTGGCCAAGCCGGTCACCACCGAGGGCGTCAATGACTACCTGCGTGAGATGGCGCTGCACTCGGAGCTTCAGAAGCAGATTGATTTCGTGAATTCGCCCGAGGTGGTGTCCACAGACTTCGTGGGTTCCCGCCATGCCGGGATTGTCGATGCCCAGGCCACTATTACTGCCGGCAACCGGCTGATCCTCTACGTCTGGTATGACAACGAGGCCGGCTACAGTGCCCAGGTGATCCGGGTCGTCAATCAGATGGCCGGTGTGACCTATCCGGTGTTCCCGGAGCGTATTCGCGAAAGCGGCTGACGGAATTGCGTGACCGATTAAAAGCCCCCGGTGGTCCCTGATCACCGGGGGCTTTTTTATCGCGATCGTTAAAAATGGGTGGCGGGATCGTTACGTATAAGCACAAAGTCGGGGCGGTTCTGGTGGAAATGCGGTTCCCCAGCCTCTATAATTGGCGCGATTTTGGGTACGTCTGGAATCCGCTTCTCATTTTTTCTGTTGACTTCGTCGTTGTCAGCATTCCGGTAAACGCTTCACCTGATAACGTCAGACTTTTCAGTGTTTTGCCGGAATGACAGAAAGGTTGGTCCTCAGCGCCCGGACGTTACGAATCCATAAAGTTTCTGATGATTGGACGAGGCTAATGATTAAGATCAAAAAAGGCCTGGATCTTCCCATCAGCGGCGCTCCCGAACAGACCATTACTGATGGCAAACCCGTTCGCCACGTGGCATTGATCGGCTTTGACTATAACGGCATGAAGCCGACGATGGCTGTCAAAGAGGGGGATCGCGTACGGCGCGGCTCGCTGCTGTTTACGGACAAGAAGACTGAGGGCGTGCGTTACACTTCACCGGCCGCCGGTGTCGTCAAGGAGATCAACCGCGGCGAACGCCGGGTATTCCAGTCCATTGTGATCGAAATTGACGGCGACGAGGCAGAAACCTTTGCCCGTTACGAGCCGTCCGGTTTCGCGTCGCTCGAGCGCCAGCAGATCGTGGACAACCTGATCGAGTCGGGCCTGTGGACCGCCTTTCGGACGCGTCCCTACAGCAAGGTGCCGGCGATCGACACCGCACCCCATTCGATTTTCGTATCGGTCATGGATACCAATCCGCTGGCCGCCGATCCGACCGTCATCATCAAGGAACACCAAGCCGATTTCGAGAAGGGCCTCGAGCTGATCGCCACCCTGACCACGGGCAAGGTGTTTGTCGCCGGAAAACCCGGTTCGGACGTTGCCGTTCCCAAGTCAGACGCAATCAAGGTGCAGCAGTTCGACGGCGTGCACCCGGCCGGCAATGTCGGCACGCACATGCACTACCTGGATCCGGTGGTGGGCGACAAAGTGGTCTGGAGCATTGGTTACCAGGACGTTATCGACATCGCCCGGCTGTTCAGAACCGGTGAACTGCCGGTCGATCGGGTTGTGGCCATTGGTGGGCCCAAGGCGCTGAAACCACGCCTGGTTCGCACCCGGATTGGCGCCAGCCTTGCAGAACTGATGGACGGCGAAGTCGCCACGGACTGTGAGGTCCGGGTCATTTCCGGGTCGGTCTTCGGCGGTCGCCGTGGTGCCGGTCCCTGTGCCTACCTCGGACGGTTCGCCAATCAGGTGTCCGTGCTGGAAGAAGGCTACAAGCGCGAGTTCATGGGCTGGCTGTCGCCAGGTCCCAATAAGTTTTCGGTGCTCAATATCTACCTCTCCAAGTTGATGAGCGGGCGTCTGTTTGATTTCACCACCACCACCAACGGCAGCGAGCGAGCGATGGTGCCGGTCGGCGCCTACGAGCAGGTCATGCCGCTGGATATCCTGCCCACCCAGCTGCTCCGGTCACTGATCGTCGGCGACACCGAAATGGCGCAGAAGCTGGGTGCGCTGGAACTGGACGAGGAAGACCTGGCCCTGTGCACTTTTGTGTGCCCGGGGAAATATGAATATGGCCCGATTCTCAGAGAGAATCTGACCCGAATCGAGATCGAGGGCTAATCCGATGGCTATCCGACAGTTTCTCGACGGCATCGAGCATCATTTCGAGCAGGGCGGCAAATACGAGCGCTGGTATGCGCTCTATGAAGCCGTCGACACCATTTTCTACACGCCGGGCCGGGTGACCTCGACCACGTCTCATGTGCGCGATGGCGTTGACCTGAAACGCATCATGATCACGGTGTGGTTGTGCACCTTCCCGGCGATGTTCTTCGGCATGTGGAACATCGGCTATCAGGCCAACAGCTTCCTGGCCAGTCATCCCGACGCCATGATGGGCGACGGTGGCCTGCGAACGGCCTTCATCAGCGCGCTGGCCGGCAACAATCCTGGCAGTGTCTGGGATAACATGGTCTACGGCCTGGCCTATTTTGTGCCCATCTATGCCGCGACATTTATTGTCGGTGGCTTCTGGGAAGTGCTGTTTGCCACGGTTCGACGCCATGAAGTCAACGAAGGCTTCTTCGTGACATCGGTGCTGTTCGCGCTGATCTGCCCACCCACCATTCCGCTCTGGCAAGTGGCACTGGGTATCAGCTTCGGTGTTGTCATCGGCAAGGAAGTGTTCGGCGGTACCGGCAAGAACTTCCTGAACCCGGCGCTGGCCGGCCGGGCTTTTCTGTACTTTGCGTACCCGGCACAGATCTCCGGTGACCAGGTCTGGACCGCGGTCGACGGCTTCAGCGGTGCCACGGCGTTGAGCTGGGCTGCCAGTGGCGGAACCGAGGCGTTGCAGCAGCACATTGGCTGGATGTCGGCGTTTCTCGGTACGATCCAGGGCTCCATGGGTGAGACCTCCACGCTGGCTGTGCTGATCGGCGGCGCCATTCTTCTGGTGATGAAAATCGCGTCCTACCGCATCGTCGGTGGCGTGCTGCTTGGTATGGTGGGAACCAGCCTGCTGCTGAATGCGATTGGCTCGGACACCAACCCGATGTTCAACGTACCGCCACACTGGCACCTGGTCGTCGGTGGCTTTGCATTTGGCATGATGTTCATGGCAACCGACCCTGTCTCGTCGGCGATGACCAATACCGGCAAGTGGTGTTTCGGTATTCTGGTGGGTCTGATGACCGTGCTGATCCGCGTGGTGAACCCGGCGTTCCCCGAGGGCATCATGCTGGCGATCCTGTTTGGTAATCTGTTTGCCCCGCTGATGGACCATTACGTTGTCCAGGCCAACATCAAACGGAGGCTTGCCCGTGTCTAAACCCAAGGAAACCGTCGCAAAGACCGTTACGGTCGCACTGGCGCTCTGTATTGTCTGTTCGGTGATTGTGTCCGCAGCGGCCGTGTTGCTGAAGCCGGCCCAGGTCACCAACCAGAATCTGGATATCAAGACCAATATCCTGTCTGCGGCCGGTATGCTCAAGCCCGGTATGAGCCAGGCCGACATCGAAAAGACGTTCAGTCAGTTCGATGTGCGGCTTGTGGATCTGGACAGTGGAGAGTACGTTAAACCGGAGGTCGTTGGCGTCAAAGATCCGATGAAGTACGACCAGTACAAGGCCGCGTCTGACCCGAAGCTGTCCGAAAAAATTCCGCCGACCAAGGACAAGGCCGGTATCAAGCGGCGTCCGGATGTGGCGAAGATTTTCGTTCTTAAAGAGAACGGTAGCGTGAAGCGGGTGGTGTTGCCGATCCACGGCTATGGCCTGTGGTCGACCCTGTACGGATTTATTTCCCTGAAGGGGGATGCCAACACCATCGAGGGGCTGGGCTTTTACAAACAGGGCGAAACACCCGGGCTGGGTGGCGAGGTGGATAACCCGAACTGGAAAGCGCTCTGGGTTGGCAAGGAAGTGTATGGACAGGACAAGACCGAGCCTGAAATCCAGTTGGTCAAGGGCGGTGTTAACCCCAATGGCAAAAATGTAGAGCACAAGGTAGACGCACTCTCTGGCGCGACGCTGACCAGCCGTGGCGTGCAGAATCTGGTGAATTACTGGATGGGCGACCGAGGCTTTGCGCCGTTCCTGAAAAAACTTCGTGAAGGGGAGGTCTGACGATGGCCGAAGTCACTGCAAAACAGGTTCTGTTTGAACCGATTCTGAACAACAACCCCATTGCACTGCAGATTCTGGGTATCTGCTCGGCGCTGGCGGTAACAAGCAGCATGAACGTGACCCTGGTGATGGCGGTTTCGGTGACCCTGGTTACGGCCTTCTCGAGCATGGCGGTATCGCTGGTTCGCAAGCAGATTCCCAACAGCATCCGGATCATCGTGCAGATGACCATCATTGCGTCACTGGTGATCGTGGTCGACCAGTTGCTTCGGGCTTACGCCTATGAGATCAGCAAGCAGCTGTCGGTGTTTGTCGGCCTGATCATTACCAATTGCATCGTCATGGGACGGGCCGAAGGCTTCGCCATGAACAACGGACCGGTACTGAGCTTCCTGGACGGCATCGGTAATGGCCTGGGCTATTCAGCGCTGCTGGTGGTGGTCGCGTTCTTCCGCGAATTGCTCGGTTCGGGCTCGTTGATGGGCATAACCATTCTGCCGGTCGTGAACGACGGTGGCTGGTACGTGCCCAACGGCTTGCTGCTGCTGCCCCCCAGCGCGTTTTTCATCATCGGACTGATTATCTGGGCACTGCGTTCCGCCAAGCCGGAACAGGTTGAGGCACCGGATTTCAAGCTGTCCCGTCATAAAGTGAAGGAGGCCTTCTGATGGAGCATTATATCAGCCTGGCCATCAAGGCCATCTTCGTTGAAAACATGGCGCTGGCTTTCTTCCTGGGCATGTGTACGTTCCTGGCGCTGTCCAAGAAGATCGAGGCCGCGGCCGGCCTGGGCGTCGCCGTCATCGTGGTGCTTACGCTGACGGTGCCGGTCAATAACCTGATTTACAACAGCATCCTTCGTGAGGGCGCGCTGAGCTGGGCAGGACTGCCAAATGTCGACCTGAGCTTCCTTGGGCTGCTGACCTACATCGGCGTCATCGCCGCCATCGTGCAGATCATGGAAATGATCCTCGACAAGTACATCCCGTCGCTTTACGCGGCGCTGGGGGTGTTCCTGCCGTTGATTACCGTGAACTGCGCGATCATGGGGGCGTCCCTGTTCATGGTTGAGCGTGATTACACCTTTGGCGAGAGCGTGGTTTACGGTTTCGGCGCCGGTGCCGGCTGGGCTCTGGCGATCCTGGCCCTGGCGGGTATCCGCGAGAAGCTCAAATACAGCGACGTACCCGAAGGGCTTCGTGGCCTGGGCATCACCTTCATTACCGTTGGCCTGATGTCGCTCGGATTCATGTCCTTCTCTGGCGTGTCACTCTGACCGGCCCGTTTGATCTGGTAAACAATAAGGCGAGACCATGAATACAGAAGTCATACTTGGCGTGGTCATGTTCACCGTTATCGTGCTGTCTCTCGTGGCCATCATCCTGGCGGCCCGGTCGAGGCTGGTCAGCACCGGTGACGTGACGATCGAGATCAACGATGACCCGGAACATCAGGTCACCACGGAAGCCGGCGGAAAACTGCTGGGGACGCTGGCCGGTAACGGTATTTTCCTGTCCTCCGCCTGTGGCGGCGGTGGCACCTGCGCCCAATGCCGTTGCAAAGTGCTCGAGGGCGGCGGCGCCATGCTGCCAACCGAAAAGACCCACTTCACCAACCGTGAAGAAAAGGAAGGCTGGCGGCTGTCCTGCCAGGTTCCGGTCAAACAGGATATGAAAATCGAAGTGCCGGAGGAGTTCTTCGGGGTCAAGAAGTGGGAATGCACCGTCAAGTCAAACCACAACGTAGCGACCTTCATCAAGGAGCTGGTCATCGAGCTGCCCGAAGGCGAGGA
>JAWVWU010000024.1:0-11662 GCA_033723595.1 Marinobacter sp.
CCTGACCGGGGTGATCGTGGATGCCGGATTTACCGGATTTCGGGCCATCGCCCGGGAAAAACTGGCCAGTTTCTGGCTGACCTGGCCGCTCCAGATACCGCTGAGCTGGACCATTCCGGATGACTATGAGCCAATTGATTACGTCGCAGCGATCAGCCCGACCCCGCTGTTGATTATTCACAGCACCCGGGACGGCATCGTGCCCTATCATCACGGGCGGGAGCTGTTCAAGGCGGCCCATGAACCCAAGACCTTCCTCCAAACCGACACGCCTCACGCAGCGACGTTTCTGGTACCGGCGTACCGGGAAGCGCTGATCCGGTTCATGAAGAGCGCTGAGCAAGGGGCGTCCGCGCAGTCGTCATAACCACCGGAAACGCCGGGTAGTCGACCGTCCCGGCCTGCGCCGAAACTGCGGGCGCCAGCGACGCCCATGGCGCGCGCGGGGAGTTTGCTGCTCCGGTCTCTCCCCTCGCGGGAGAGGGTTGGGGCGATCCGACGATTCGGGAGGGGGAGGCGCCGAAGGCGGCCAAGCCAGGCCGGCTGTCAGCCGCGCCCTTCAGACACAAAAAAACCCGCCATCCGTAACCGGAGGCGGGTTTTTTCTGATCAGGCGGTTTAGATGGCCGCGAGATCGGTCGGCTGCTCGCCTTCCTTGACCTCTTTCATGGACAGCTTCACGCGTCCACGATTGTCAACGTCCAGCACCTTGACCAACACTTCCTGGCCTTCGCTGAGTTCGTCGGTGACGTTCTCAATGCGACGGTCGGAAATCTGGGAGATATGCACCAG
This sequence comes from Marinobacter sp., assembly GCA_033723595.1. GTDB lineage: Bacteria > Pseudomonadota > Gammaproteobacteria > Pseudomonadales > Oleiphilaceae > Marinobacter. The sequence goes on from JAWVWU010000024.1 coordinate 793, forward strand.
GCCGTCTTTGCCCGGCAGAATATTAACGAAGGCGCCAAAGTCGACAATGCGCTCGACCTTGCCTTTGTAGATCGCACCCACTTCGATTTCAGCGGTAATTTCCATCACTCGCTTCATCGCAGCCTGAGCGGCAATCTGGGTATCGGCGTAAATCTTGACATTGCCGTCGTCGTCCAGATCGATGGAGGCGCCGGTTTCCTCGCAGATACCGCGAATCACTGAACCGCCCTTACCGATCACATCGCGGATCTTCTCTGGATTGATCTTGATGGTGGTGATGCTCGGGGCGCGATCGGACAGTTCCGCGCGCGGTGCCGAGATGACCTTGGCCATTTCGCCCAGAATATGCAGCCGGGCCGCATGCGCCTGTTCCAGCGCCAGCTCCATGATCTCGTCAGTAATACCGTTGATCTTGATGTCCATCTGCAGGGCCGTGATGCCCTCAGAGGTACCAGCGACCTTGAAGTCCATATCACCCAGATGATCCTCATCACCGAGGATATCGGTCAGGATGGCGAACTTGTCGCCCTCTTTGACCAGACCCATCGCGATACCGGCAACCGGTGCCTTGATCGGCACGCCCGCGTCCATCAGCGCCAGACTGGAGCCACACACAGAAGCCATGGAACTGGAACCGTTGGATTCGGTGATTTCAGACACCGCGCGGATGGTGTACGGGAATTCCTCAATGCTCGGCATCACCGCAGCCACACCGCGCTTGGCCAGACGGCCGTGACCAATTTCACGACGACCCGGCGCACCGACGCGACCGGTCTCACCGACCGAGTACGGAGGGAAGTTATAATGGAACAGGAATGGATCCTTGCGCTCGCCTTCCAGCGCATCGATGATCTGCATGTCCCGGGCGGTGCCGAGCGTTGTCGTGACGATTGCCTGGGTTTCACCCCGGGTGAACAGCGCCGAGCCGTGGGTGCTGGGCAGAACGCCCACTTCGATCTGGATCGGACGCACTGTCTTGCTGTCGCGACCGTCGATCCGCGGCTTGCCTTCCAGCACCTGGTTCCGAACGATGCCTTTTTCGAGCTTGCCGAAGTACTTCTTGACTTCGTCTTCGCTGGGCTGGCCTTCCTCGTCGCCGGCCAGCTTGGCAACGGCATCCGCTTTTACAGTGCTCAGGCGCGCGTACCGCTCCATCTTGTCGTGGATGGCATAGGCTTCCTCTACAGCCGCAGAGAACTCGGCCTTGAGGGCATCCAGCAGTGCGGTGTTTTCAGTCGCCGGCTGCCACTCCCAACGCGGCTTGCCTGCTTCGGCAGCCAGTTCCTTGATCGCCTGAACGGCGGTCTGCATTTCCTGGTGTGCGTAGAGAACACCGCCCAACATCTGGTCTTCCGTCAGGCCCTTGGCCTCTGACTCAACCATCAGCACCGCATCTTCGGTACCGGCCACAACCATGTCCAGCAGCGAGCTTTCCAGCTCCTCGAACGTCGGGTTCAGGAAATAGCCCCGCTCGTTGGTGAACGCCACCCGTGACGCACCGACCGGACCGTCAAACGGCACGCCGGAAAGCGCCAGTGCAGCAGAGGCCGCGAGCATGCCGGCGATGTCCGGATCCTGGCTCTTGTTGGAGGACATGACTGTCAGGACGACCTGGACTTCATTCATGAAGCCGTTGGGGAACAGCGGGCGAATCGGACGGTCGATCAGGCGAGAGGTCAGGGTTTCTTTCTCTGACGGACGGCCTTCACGCTTGAAGAACCCGCCGGGTATCTTGCCCACCGCGTAGGTCTTCTCGAAATAATTGACGGTCAGCGGAAAGAACGGCTGGCCCGGCTTGGCTTCTTTCGCCGCCACGACCGTGCCCAGCACAGAAATGTCATCAATGGTCACCAGCACCGAGCCGGTGGCCTGACGGGCAATCCGTCCGGTTTCGAGGGTGACGGTCTTGCCGCCCAGTTCAAATGTCTTTTTTACCGGATTCACGGTAACTCCTTGGTTTATCTCGTAAGTTCAGTCTGGCAGTTTGCCCATGCAAAGCTGCCCCAATGGGCTGACCGGGAGCCGGAGCGGACCAGAGGAGAAACCTGCCTGAAAGCTAACAGGCTGTTGCAAAACCCCGGTAGTCAGTCGAGCCGGGCTTTTTCAACAACCTGCTATCGTTTGGCTTTCAGTTGCGACAGATGTCACTTGGAAACCACCGGGAAAACCGGGTTCAGCGTTACTGGCGGTGTATGCGCAGGCGTAACAGCCTGTGCAATGACACAGACAGCCTGTTAAGCAGTCCTCCTGTCAACGGTGTGCCAGGTGGAACCGATTGGCGAGAAGCACAACCAGCGGGGACAGGCCCCGCCGGTTGCGGGAAAAAGCGGCCGGGACCGCCCTTTCCCTGGTGTCGACAGATCCAACCGGATCAGCGACGCAGACCCAGGCGCTTGATCAGCTCAAGATAGCGATCAGCGTTTTTCTTCTTCAGATAGTCCAGCAGCTTGCGACGCTGGTTAACCATTCTGATCAGACCACGGCGGGAGTGATGATCCTGCTTGTTGGTCTTGAAGTGATCCTGCAGTTTGTCGATGTTGGCGCTCAGGAGTGCAACCTGCACTTCCGGGGAACCGGTATCACCGTCACCCTGCTGGAAATCCTTGACGATCTGTGACTTCTCTGCGGCAGACAATGCCATAACTCACCTCTTTTATGTGCGATGCATGAGTATTCGGCCGAACCGCGCATCTCTGCAGCTCGGCTACCAGCACCACAGCCTGAAGGCTGTGGTCAGCTGTTCCTGACCAGACGACGGGGCACTATGGTTACGCCACCGCTATCCGAAATACCTTCTCCCAACCCGACGAACTGCTGCTCGTCATACAGGCGGACAGGACCGGTTGCCTGATCATCCGCCATTCTAACGGGTTGGCCGTTCAATATCGACCGTAACCTGTCCGCCGCCAGTTGGATCCGCGGGAACATCGTCAGCGCTGCATCCGGCTCCACCAGCAAACCATCCAGCGACTCGCCCTGCTCTCGCAGGGCTTCAAGGGTAGCCACCGGATGCGCATCGTCGAGCGTGAAACCGGCGGCCAGAGTGCGCCGTAATGCGGTGACGTGGGCTCCGCAGCCCAGGGCCTCACCGATATCCTCAACCAGCGAGCGAATGTAGGTTCCTTTGGTGCACTTGACCGCAATGTCAAACTCGCCGTCCCGAACCGCCAGCAAGGTCAGCTCGTAAATGGTAACCGGACGGGCGGGTCGCTCGATCTCTATGCCTTCCCGGGCGTATTCGTAGAGCGGGCGGCCTTTATGCTTGAGTGCCGAATACATCGACGGCACCTGCTCGATCTCGCCACGAAAATCGCCCAGAACCGCTTCGATTCGCTCGGCCGTCAGCTCCTCCGGCACCGGGGTTTCACGCACCACGGCGCCCTCACTGTCCCCGGTTTCGGTCACAACCCCCAAGCGGGCCGTTGCGATATAGGCCTTGTCGCTGTCCAGCATCAACTGGGAAAACTTGGTGGCCTCGCCGAAACACAGCGGCAACACGCCGGTCGCCAATGGGTCCAACGCCCCGGTATGGCCGGCCTTGGCGGCTCCATACAGGCGCTTGACGTGCTGCAGGATACCATTGGAGGTCAACCCGGCCGGTTTGTCGATCACCAGAATACCGTTGACGTCCCGCCCTTTACGACGCCGACTCAACCTTCCGACTCCGCATCGTCGTCCTGATCAACGCGCGACACTGGCGGCGCCTTGCCAACCGCTTCGTTGATCAGGGCATCCATGCGACGGCTCTTGCCAAGCAGGCTGTCGAAATGAAACCGCAAATGCGGAACCATACGCAGCTTCATGGCGCGCCCGAGTTGCCCGCGAAGGAAACCGGCCGCTTTGCGCAGCACGCCCAACGAGGCCTGAACGGACTCGGACTCCTCGGTCAGCTCTTCGGTGGTCAGCAGCGATACATAAATATCGGCGTAACCCATGTCACGACTGACCTTGACGGCATTGATCGTGACCATCCCCAGACGGGGGTCTTTAATCTCACGCTGGATCATCTGAGCCAGCTCGCGCTGTATCTGATCGGCGATGCGATCAATACGGCTGAATTCCTTGGGCATAAGAAAGCCTGTCTTATCGGTGTGCAGCCCAAACACGGCCGCACACCGTAACGTCAATGGAGGCGCTGACGGGCGGCCACCTGAGGCAGCCTGCACCGGCCTGGGGCCGTGTTCGGCAGCATCAGGCGCGTCCCGAACGCGCCCAGGTCATCGTGACGCCTTAGCCGGCCGATTCCAGTTTGCGCTCGACCCGAACCCGGTCAAACACTTCGATCTGGTCACCGACCTTGACGTCATAGCCTTTAACACCGATACCGCACTCCATGCCGTTGCGGACTTCCTGGACATCGTCCTTGAAACGACGAAGCGATTCCAGCTCGCCTTCAAAGATCACCACGTTGTCACGCAGTACGCGGATCGGCTTGTTACGGTATACGGTTCCCTCGGTCACCATGCAGCCTGCCACCTGGCCAAACTTCGGTGAGCGGAATGTATCCCGAACATCGGCGATACCGATGATGTCTTCACGGAATTCCGGTGCCAGCATGCCGGTCAGCGCTGACCGCACATCATCAATCATGTTGTAGATGATGCTGTAGTAGCGAAGATCCAGGCCTTCCTGTTCCACCAGGCGCTTGGACGCCGCATCGGCACGCACGTTGAAACCGAAGATCACCGAGTTGGTGGCCATTGCCAGGCTCACGTCAGTCTCGGCAATACCGCCCACACCGGAGGATACGATCTTGACCTGCACCTCGTCGTTGCCCAGATCCTGGAGCGCCTTGGTAATCGCTTCCAGAGAGCCACGCACGTCGGTCTTGAGAACGACGTTGAGGGTGCGGACTTCGTCCTTGCCCATGTTCTCGAACAGGTTCTCGAGTTTCGCCGCCTGCTGACGCTGCAACCGCTGCTCACGCTCGCGACCCTGACGGAATTCTGCCAGCTCCTTCGCCTTGCGCTCGTCGGCGACCGCAAAGAACTCGTCACCCGCATCCGGTGTGCCGTTCAGGCCCAGAATTTCCACCGGGATGGACGGACCCGCTTCCTTGGTCTGCTTGCCCGTCTCGTCGGTCATCGCACGTACCTTGCCGAAGTAGGCACCGGCCACAACCATGTCGCCCTGCTTCAAGGTGCCGTTCTGTACCAGCACGGTCGCGACCGAGCCACGCCCGCGCTCAAGGCTTGATTCAATGACCACGCCTTTGGCGGGCGCCTTGGGCACTGCCTGCAGCTCCAGGATTTCGGATTGCAGCAGGACCGCTTCCAACAGGTTGTCGATACCCTCCCCGGTGTGCGCCGAAACCGGTACGAACTGGACGTCACCGCCCCAGTCTTCCGGAATGACTTCCATTCCGGCGAGCTCGGTCTTGATCCGGTCCGGGTCCGCTTCTTCCTTGTCCATCTTGTTGATGGCCACCACCAGCGGCACACCAGCGGAACGGGCATGCTGCACCGCTTCCTTGGTTTGCGGCATCACGCCATCATCGGCGGCAACCACCAGGATGACGATATCGGTACACTGGGCGCCGCGTGCACGCATGGCCGTGAAGGCTGCGTGCCCCGGGGTATCCAGGAAGGAAATCATGCCGTGATCGGTCTCGACGTGATAGGCGCCGATGTGCTGGGTAATGCCACCGGACTCGCCAGAGGCCACCTTGGTTCGACGAATATAGTCGAGCAGGGACGTTTTGCCGTGATCAACGTGACCCATCACACTCACCACCGGAGCGCGCTTGGCTTTCTCACCCTCAAACGAAATCTCACTCAGCACCGACTCTTCGAACGCGTCGTCGCTGACCGTCTTGGCCGTGTGGCCCAGATCTTCCGTAACCAGCACGGCTGTTTCCTGATCGAGGGGCTGGTTGATAGTCGCCATCACGCCCATCCCCATCAGGGTCTTGATCACATCCGCCGCCTTGACCGCCATACGCTGGGCAAGGTCGCCAACTGTGATGGTTTCGGGAATCTCTACTTCTCTCACCATCGGTTTGGTCGGCCTCTCGAAGCCATGTCGCTTCTCTTTGGGTTTCTTTTTCGCCCGCAGTGGTTTGCGCAGCGTGGTTTCCTCTTCGTCTTCCGAGATCACCACCGGCTCGTCCACCGGACGATTGCGCGGGCCACGATGACCGGCCGATTTCTTTTTCGGCTTGCCGTCATCCGGCTCATCGACCACGCGCTCACGGGCCTTTTCCTTTTTCTTCTTCGGCTTGCGATCCTTGTCCTTCGCATTCTCCGGGTCCGGCGGCGGAATCGGCATGTCGGGATCGATCAGATCCGACGGTGATTCCACCACAGGCTCGGGCTTGCTCTCAGGCTTGTCCGCAACCGGCGCTTCAGCCGGTTCGGCGGGCGCTGCATCCGCAGCGGCACCGGTATCCGGAGACTCCGTCGGCTTGACCGGCTCGTCAGCGGCGGTCGGCGCTGACGCCGCCGGCTGCTCCGGTGCGGGCGACTCTGCCTCAGCTTCGGGCTGCACTTCAGCCCGCTTGATATAGGTCCGCTTCTTGCGGACCTCTACATTGACGGTCTTGGCACGGCCTGCACCACTGCCGGCCTTGAGCTGTGTCGTCGTCTTGCGCTTCAGTGTGATCTTTCGCGGCTCTGCGTCCGACTCGCCATGATTCTTCCGCAAAAATGCCAGCAACTGCTGTTTTTCGTCACTGGTTACTGAGTCATTTTCCGAGCGGGCTTTCAGGCCAGCTTCTACCATCTGACGCAGCAAACGATCCACGGGAGCGCCTACATCATCGGCCAGTTGTTTTACCGTTACTTCAGCCATACTGGTCCTCCTCCCGATTAAGCCTGGTCCTGAAACCAGGGGGCACGTGCGGTCATGATAAGCTGACCGGCACGCTCTTCATCCATTCCATCAATATCGAGCAAGTCGTCAACCGACTGCTCGGCAAGGTCTTCCATCGTACGGACTCCCATACCGGCCAGCTTGAACGCCAGCCCACGGTCCATACCGTCCATAGTCAACAAATCCTCGGCCGGCTCGCTGCCCTCAAGAGCCTCTTCACTCGCCAGCGCCTGGTTCAGCAAAACGTCCTTGGCACGGCGACGGAGCTCGGTAACGGTCTCTTCATCGAAACCGTCAATCGCCAGCATTTCTTCCATGGGCACGTAGGCCACTTCCTCGATGGAGGTGAAGCCCTCCTCGATCAGAATCGCGGCAAACTCCTCGTCCACATCCAGGTTGCTGGTGAAATGCTCCAGCAGGCGGTTCTGTTCCTGCTCCTGGCGTTCGCCGGCTTCCTCTTCGGTCATCACGTTGAGGGTCCAGCCGGTCAGCTCGCTGGCCAGACGCACGTTCTGACCGTTCCGGCCGATGGCCTGGGCCAGATTATCTTCGGCAACCGCGACTTCCATCGTGTGACCGTCTTCATCCATTACAATCGAAGCGACTTCGGCCGGCGCCATGGCGTTGATGACCAGCTGAGCCGGGTTGTCGTCCCACAACACGATATCGACACGCTCGCCCCCAAGCTCATTGGACACTGCCTGCACACGTGAGCCCCGCATACCAACACAGGCACCCACCGGATCGATCCGGCGATCGTTGGTCTTGACCGCAATCTTGGCCCGGGAACCGGGGTCACGGGCAGCGCCACGAATCTCAATCAACTCTTCCGCAATCTCGGGAACCTCGATCCGAAACAGCTCGACCAGCATCACCGGACTGGTCCGGCTGAGGATCAGCTGTGGCCCGCGGTGATCCGTGCGAATTTCGAGCAGCAGCGACCGGATCCGGTCACCCATGCGGAACGTTTCACGGGGAATCAACTGGTCGCGGGGCAACAATGCCTCCGCGTTGGCACCCAGGTCGACGATGACGTTGTCGCGGGTAACCTTCTTGACGGTACCGGACACCAGCTCACCGACCCGGTCACGATAACTGTCGACGATTTTGGAGCGTTCAGCCTCGCGCACTTTCTGGAAGATAATCTGCTTGGCGGCCTGAGCGCCGATACGACCGAAGGCAACTGACTCCACCTTCTCTTCGTAGGTATCGCCCGGTGCCAGTGATTTATCGATTTCTTCCGCTTCCTGCAGCGTCAACTCGCTACCGAGGGCCGGCACAGCGTCGTTGTCGACCACCAGCCAGCGCCGGAAGGTTTCATACTCACCGGTGCGGCGATCAATGGACACACGGATATCGGCTTCTTCGTCGTCATAACGTTTTTTGGCGGCAGTGGCGAGTGCCAGCTCGATGGCCTCGAAAATTACATCCTTGTCTACGCCCTTCTCGTTCGAGACGGCCTCAACGACCAGCAATATCTCTTTACTCATTGGATAGCCCTGCCCTTAACAATTTGGCTCGGAGTCAAACGGATTACTCGAATACCGGAACGATGTTTGCCCGCTCAATGCTGTCGAATGGCAGCAGATACTCATGATCGTCCACGACGACTATGACATCCTGCCCTTCAACGCCTTTGAGCAGGCCCTGAAACTTGCGGCGGCCTTCGAACGCCATTCGAAGGCGGATCTGGACCCGGTGCCCCGCGAAGGCATTGAACTGCTCAGGTCGGAACAGCGGTCGATCCATACCAGGTGAGGAGACTTCCAGGGTGTATTCGGACTGTATCGGGTCCTCGACATCCAGCACACCGCTGACCTGCCGGCTGACCTTTTCACAATCATCCACCCCGATACCAGCATCGGTATCGTCAATGAACACCCGCAGCAGGGACTGATGCCCGCGCGAGCGATATTCGATACCCCACAATTCATAGCCCAGGCCTTCAATGACCGGCTTAAGAATTGCTTCGAGTTGCTGTAGCTTGGCTGACAAGTGGCTTACGTCTCCGTCATTTCTGTGTTGGCGTTACAAACAAAAAAAGGGCTGTACCTCAGCCCTTTTATGCACCAGGGCCCGCTGCGCCAGGCCCCCGTTTATCAAAAAGCCCCTGAACCTCAGTCCGTATCGGCGCGTCCATGTTTAACGGAACACCAACATGGCCTGCACTGGGGCCTTTTGTAGCAAGAACTGACAAAGGTCCCTCCGGGATACCTTTGCCGACAGACACCTGGCCTGTCTGCAACCGCCGCGAACATCCCGCAACCGGCTGCAATAATCGCCGGAGTATAAGGACGACGACGATACTGGTCAAGGACTGACCAAAAAAAACGGCTTGGGTACGCCAAGCCGTTCAATAATGGTGCCGAAGGCCGGACTCGAACCGGCACGGCTTTCGCCACTACCCCCTCAAGATAGCGTGTCTACCAGTTCCACCACTTCGGCAATTACCTTACTCAAGCTCGGGAAGGGACGACGAGCTGTCCCCGCTCTTGCTGTTACTGTCGGCGTTATCAGCGCTGCTGCTCTGGGCAGGCGCCTGACTGTCAGCTGGCGCCGTGTCCTTGGGTTTGGCCGGCGATTCCTGAACGGAAGGAATACCGGCTTCGCCCGCCACTTCGGCGCGCTGCTTGGCGAACACCGCCAATGAAAAACTTGTGACGAAAAACACGATCGCCAAAAACGTGGTCGCACGGGTCAGAAAACTGCCACTGCCCTGGCTACCGAATACGGTCTGGGACGCACCGCCACCAAAGGCCGCACCGGCGTCAGCACCCTTACCCTGCTGGATCAAGACAAGACCCACCAGCGTCACCGCAATCACGACGTGCACAACGACTACCAGTGTTTCGAGCCAATCCATAACTATTCTCTCAAATCTCTGACTTGAACCGTTTGCACTTGCCGGTTTGCGAGGCGTTACGCCTCAAGCAGACTGGCAAATGCGAATAAAATCGTCCGCGATCAACGACGCACCACCAATAAGGCCGCCGTCGATGTCCGGCTGCGCAAACAGCGCGGCCGCATTATCCGGTTTTACGCTGCCGCCGTAAAGGAGCGACACATCATCCGCCGGGGCACCAAGTTCCGAGAGTAACGAGCGGATCTCTCGGTGCATTGCCTGGGCATCGTCCGACGTCGCCGTCTTTCCGGTGCCAATGGCCCAGACCGGCTCATACGCAATGACTATATCTTGCCAGGCCTGCCCCGACACATCGGCCAGACCGCGACTGACCTGACTTCGGACAACCTGCTCGGCAAGGCCAGCCTGGCGCTCTTCCAGCGTTTCACCAACACACAGGATAACGGTCAGTCTGTTGTTCAGCGCTTGCTGTACTTTCTCGGCCACATCGTCGTCGGTCTCACCAAAAAGTTGGCGTCGCTCCGAATGGCCAATCAGCGTGTAACGTGCTCCGGCATCGGCAACCATGGAAGCCGCGATCTCACCGGTGTACGCTCCACTGCTCCAGCGCGCGATGTTCTGCACTCCCAGCGCCAGCGGTGTGCCAGCCAACCGCTGTGAAACATCGCTGACGTATAAAGCGGGTGGAATGATAACAACTCCCACACCATTATCAAGCGAAGAAAGCGGCTCTTTAAGCCCGCCAATCAGCGTGCCTACCAGATCTTTCGATCCGTTCATCTTCCAGTTCGCTGCAACCAACTTACGGCGCATAATAACCCCTTGATTTAAGGGATGCAGAACTATACAGGAGTCCTACGTCCCAGACAACCGCTTCAGACTCGCGAACCGGCCACGACCTCGGCCAGTTCCTCGGCTACCAGGGTGATGAGCGCCTCGTCCTGTCCCTCGGCCATGACCCGGATCAACGGCTCAGTCCCGGAGGCTCTCAGCAGAATACGACCCTCGCTACCGAGACGGGCTTCCGCCGCTTTCGCTGCACTGGCCACATCAGCGCGGGACAGCGGATCAAAGCGCTGATCAACGCGCACATTGATCATGACCTGGGGCAGTTTGGTCATGGCTCGCCGCAATTCGCTGAGCGACTTGCCGGATCGCCACACAGCCAGCAGAACCTGCAGCGCAGACACGATGCCG
>JAWVWU010000025.1:0-11631 GCA_033723595.1 Marinobacter sp.
CAGTTTTATCTACAGGCTTGTGTACAGAAAATAGTAACCGGGAGACTTACCCACAGACCCCTGTTGACAGGCAGCGAACAACCCCCCTGACTGCCCGTGGATAACCCCGGGATCAAATCGCCTTCACCGGCCTGAACCGGCTTATCCACAATTCATCCGAGCCTTACCCACAGCCCTCATGACCACTTGCACAATCACTTGTCATCATCGCAACCCCCTGTCCTTAAAGCGTAAAACACGCTTATCCACTGAAAACAGCCTGCGTAATAACAGTAGTAGTTAAAAGAATTAAAAAGACTTAAAAACCACTACTGAATTTACAGTAGCGGATTCATTTCGTCCGGAATTGACAGACAGACACGCCATTCAGCCCGCATGCAGTTAATCATTGAATTCGGCCTCTGGATTGACTAGAATCCCGCTCCTGTTTCGACTGTTCATTTTGCAACCAGTCATCGAATTCCCAACTTCGTAATGTGAGAGCGTCACCATGAAAAGAACGTTTCAACCCAGCGTACTGAAGCGTAAGCGTGTCCACGGTTTCCGTGCCCGTATGGCCACAGCAAACGGACGTAAAGTCCTGTCCCGTCGTCGTGCGAAAGGCCGCGCGCGTCTGTCAGCCTGATCCCTGCTGGCTTCGTGAAGACGTTCGGCTTCCCCAAGACAGCCCGGCTGCTGACACCGAAGGATTACAGCGAAGTCTTCAATGACGTTCAGATACGAGTGCCGCACCGACACTTTCTGATCCTGGCAACGCCCAATACACTCGGACATGCTAGGATTGGTCTGGTTTTTTCAAAGAAAAGCCTGAAACTGTCAGTCCAGCGCAACCGGGTCAAACGACTGGTTCGCGAGACCTTTCGGGCACGAACCGATCTGCCGGCCGTCGACATCGTGATTCTGAGCCGACAGGGGCTGGCATCGGTCAGCAACACGGAATTGCACCCTCTGCTGTCGGGTTTGTGGCAGCGCCTGAAAAAAAAGTCCGATCAGCTATCGCGGACAACAAGTCACCCGGACACGGCCAGTTGAGGAACGGGTTCATGCGCGCACTGCTGATTATGCCCATTCGCGTATACCAGTATGCCATCAGTCCAATGATGGCCAGTCACTGCCGTCATTACCCCACCTGCTCTGCCTACGCCGTCGAAGCCATTGAGCGCCACGGTGCGATAAAGGGACTTTATTTGGCGACAGCCCGCCTTCTGCGGTGTCACCCCTGGGCGGAAGGAGGGTATGATCCAGTGCCGGGATGCGCTGAATCCAACCCGCAGCCATCGGATTGTCGCGACCAACAAGGCCGCTGTACCCAAACCGCTACCCACCAGACGACGCACTGAGTTTATGGATATCAAACGAATCGTACTATTTGCAGGCCTTGCAATCGTCAGTTACATGATGGTTCTGGCGTGGAATAAAGACTATCACCAGAACGATGATGTACCGGTCGCGACCCAGTCCAGTCCCCAGAGCCAGACACCGGCCATGGAGACAGGCAGTAGCGGCTCAGCGACGGCGTCATCCGGCTCGAACGGTGATGAATTCACCACACCCGAAGACCAGGCGGCCGGCAGTGCGACGTCTGCCGCCAACGAAAGCCAGACCAGTCAGGGTGTCAGCAGCCAGCTGATCTCGGTAAGCACCGACGTCCTCGAACTGAAAATTGACCCGGTTGGCGGCAACATTGTTGAAGCGGCAATGCCTCACTACGACAAGACGCTCAAGGGTAACGAGCCGCTCAAACTGCTCCAGCACGACCAGGAGCGGATCTACACGCTTGAAAGCGGGATGATTGGTCAGGACGGCTTCGACAGCAGCAAGAACGGTCCCACCCCGGTCTATGCCAGCCAGGCCGATTCCTACGTACTGAAAAAAGGCCAGGACACACTGACCATCGACCTGACCTACAAAAGCGACTCCGGCGTTTCCGTTACCAAGCGCTATGTCCTGAACCGCAACAGTTACGATATCCACCTGACGTATCTGATCAACAACCAGTCCAGTCAAACCTGGCAGGGGAACCTGACCGGCAAGATCGTACGTGACCAGAGCGGAGATCCGACGGCTCACCGCTCCATGGGGATCAAATCGTTCCTGGGGCTGGTCATCAGCACACCCGAAGACCCCTACGAAAAGTACGACTTTGGTAACCTCAAAGAGAAACCGATCAAACAGACCGTGACCGGCGGCTGGCTGGCCTTTATCCAGCATTATTTCATTGCCGCCTGGATACCGCCGGCTGATCAGACCGAGCAGTTCCAGACCAATCGCCGGGGCGATCTCTTTGTTATGGGCTTCGTCAGTCCGGCCACCGTGATTGCGCCCGGCGAGACCGGCGAAGTGCACGCCCGGGCCTACGTGGGTCCCAAAATTATTGATCGACTGGAGAACGTGGCGCCTAACCTGGATCGTACCGTCGATTTCGGTTTTCTGTTTTTCATCGCTCTCCCCCTGTTTACCGTTCTCGACTGGTTCCACAGTCTGATCGGCAACTGGGGTGTATCGATCATTCTCCTGACGGTTCTGGTCAAGGCCCTGTTCTATAAGCTGTCCGCGACCAGCTATCGGTCGATGGCGAGAATGCGGGCCGTCGGCCCCCAGCTCAAGCGACTGCGTGAACTCTACGGTGATGATCGCCAGCGCATGTCCCAGGAAATGATGGGCTTGTACAAGCGGGAGAAAATCAATCCGCTGGGTGGGTGTCTGCCCATACTGGTGCAGATGCCGGTGTTCATTTCCCTGTACTGGGTCCTGTTCGAGAGCGTCCAGCTACGCCATGCGCCCTTCTTCCTGTGGATCCACGACCTGTCGGTGATGGACCCGTACTTCATTCTGCCGATCCTGATGGGCACCAGCATGTTCATCCAGATGAGTCTGAACCCGACGCCGCCTGACCCGATGCAGGCCAAAGTCATGAAGATGATGCCGATCGTGTTCACGGTGTTCTTCCTCTGGTTCCCGGCTGGCCTGGTACTGTACTGGCTGACGAACAACATTCTTTCGATTACTCAGCAGTGGTACATTACCCGCAGCATTGCGGCGGAGTCTGCCAGCAAGAAATAACCGTCCAGAGTGTCTGGATCGATAAAAGGGGCTCCTGTGCGGAGCCCCTTTTTTATGCAGTCGCCGGTGCGTTCGTGCGTAAGCCGGCAAGTCATTGTCTGATCAGGAAGTCCCCATGCAAGCCACCGATACCATTGCCGCCATCACCACAGCACCCGGTCGGGCCGGGGTAGGAATGGTTCGGGTGTCCGGTCCCCGGGCCCGGACGATCGCCGAGCAGATTCTGGGCTTTGCACCGCGCCCCCGCTATGCCCATTACGGTCCGTTCCGGGATGCCGATGGCACCGTACTGGACGAAGGCATTGGCCTGTTCTTCCCCAATCCCCACTCGTTCACCGGTGAAGACGTCTTCGAACTGCAGGGGCACGGCGGCACGGTCATTCTTGATCTGTTGTTGCGAGCGGTGTGTGAGCAGGGTGCCAGGCTGGCCCGGCCCGGCGAATTTTCGGAACGGGCATTTCTGAACGACAAACTCGATCTGGCCCAGGCCGAGGCCATCGCCGACCTGATTGAAAGCAGTTCCGAGCAGGCAGCGCGGTGCGCGGTCCGCTCACTGCAGGGCGCGTTCTCACAGCGTATCGACGCCCTGGTTGAGGCATTGACCCACCTTCGCATTTACGTCGAAGCCGCGATTGATTTTCCGGAAGAAGAAATCGACTTTCTCGCTGACGGCAAGGTTGCGGCGGACCTGCAGGGGATTCGGGCGGATCTCGATACCATTCAGCGGGAAGCCCAGCAAGGCACGATTCTGCGTGACGGCATGAGCGTGGTGATTGCCGGCCGGCCGAACGCCGGCAAATCCAGCCTGCTCAATGCCCTGGCCGGTCGGGAAGCGGCGATCGTCACCGCCATTGAAGGCACCACACGCGATGTCCTGCGCGAACACATTCATATCGACGGTATGCCGCTCCATATCATCGACACGGCCGGTCTGCGAGACAGTCCGGACGAGGTGGAGCAGATCGGCATTGCCCGCGCCTGGGAAGAAATCCGCCAGGCCGACCGCATTCTGCTGATGGTTGATGCCACCACCACAGCCGAGACCGAACCCCACCGGTTGTGGCCCGATTTCATCGACCAGCTACCGGCTTCGGCACCGGTGACGGTGATTCGCAACAAGGTGGATCTGTCGGGCGAACAGGTGGGCTTTACCGAGGCCGACCCGGCCCCGGTCCTGCGGCTTGCGGCCCGGTCTGGTGAGGGCCTGGAACTGCTACGGGATCACCTCAAGACCTGCATGGGGTATGCCAGTACCACTGAAGGCGGTTTTCTGGCGAGACGGCGCCATCTGGTGGCACTGGAGAAAGCCGCCGGTTCGTTACAGGATGGCCAGGCTCAGCTTGATGGTTTCGGTGCGGGCGAGCTGCTGGCCGAGGACCTGCGCATGGCGGCGGACGCCCTCGGTGAAATCACCGGCACCATGACGCCGGATGACCTGCTGGGCAAGATTTTCAGCAGCTTCTGCATCGGGAAGTGATCACGTCTCGGGGGCGCGTTGTAATCGTCGACTGCCATGCCTAGCATGTCCGTACAGGTTCGACCTCACGAACAAGCCGTCAAGGCCGGGCGTGTCGTGGGGATTCCGGCAACGATCACGCCGCCATACGGCCCAGACAGCAGGCAGAGGGGGAGCGATGAGCCATACACTGAAGATTCAGGACATTCGCGACGTTACCCACGACGTCAGACAGATTCGGCTCGAGAAGCCTGAGGGTTACAGGTTTACGCCCGGTCAGGCCACCGAGGTAGCCATTGATCGCGAGGGCTGGCGAGACGAAGGGCGACCGTTCACCTTTACCTCGCTCGACTCGGATCCCTGGCTGGAATTCGTTATCAAGATCTATCCGGACCACCAGGGTGTCACCGAGCAGATCGGACAGCTCAGCGCCGGGGACAGGCTGATTATCGGCGACCCGTGGGGCACCATCCAATACCATGGTGAAGGCGTGTTTCTGGCCGGCGGTGCCGGTGTGACGCCTTTTATCGCCATTTTGCGGGATCTCCATCGCAAAGGTGAGATTGGCAACAATCAACTGATCTTTTCCAACAAGACGGAGCGGGACATCATCCTGAAGGACGAGTTCCAGACCATCCTGGGGGAGCGGTTCATTAACGTCATCACGCAGGAGAAGCCGACCGGTGATCACACATTCGTTGACGGCGGTATCGACAAGGCCTTTCTGACATCACAGATCGGGGATGTCAGCCAGGCGTTTTACGTGTGTGGCCCCGATCCCTTCAACAAGGCCATGTTGGCCGCGCTTGAGGAGCTGGGTGCCAACCCGGACGCGCTGATCTTCGAGAAGTAGACCCGCCAGTACGCCCGCCGGGTTCGCCGTTTTCGGGGGGCGTTGGATCCGGCAGCCCGGTTGTTTTAAACCAAAGAGGACGTCAATCCATAAAGGCCATGTGTTGTTCGTCCAGTTGCATAAGGTTGCGGGTCGGGCTGAGCATGCTGCTGGCGTGGGCCTGGGCCCTCGGCAGCAGGCGTTCATAATAGAATTCGGCGGTCGCCAGTTTGGCGCGATAGAACGCGTCGGATTCCTCACCCCCCTGATCAAGTTTCTGCACTGCAACCGCGGCCATCCGTGCCCACATGAACGCCATGGTGACGTAGCCACTGAACATCAGAAAATCGTGGGCAGCCGCACTGACGATGTCCCGATCCTTGCGGGCAATCAACATCAGACGGACGGTGAGCACGTTCCACTGGGCAGCGAGCTTGACCAGTTCCCAGGCAAACGGTCGCAGCGTCTTGTTGGTCACGTGTTTGCGGGCAAAGTTGGAGATTTTCAGTGTAAATTCCCGCACCGCGCCACCCTGGGTCATCATCAGTACCTTACGACCGAGCAGGTCCAGCGCCTGGATGCCGGTGGTACCCTCATACAGGGTGGCAATACGGGTATCGCGGACAATCTGTTCCATGCCGTGTTCGCGAATGTAGCCGTGCCCTCCGAACACCTGCATGCCCAGATTGGCCGCTTCATAACCCAGTTCCGTCAGGAAACCCTTCAGAATCGGGGTCAGGAAGCCGAGCCGGTCATCGTAAGACTGCGCTTTGCGTTCATCGCCTTCGAGGTGACCGGCCACCATGTGATCAGCAAGCCGGGCCGCGTAATACAGCATCGCCCGCCCGCCCTCGGCGATGGCTTTCTGGGTCAGCAGCATGCGCCGGACGTCGGCATGATGAATCAGACGGTCGGCGACCTGGTCCGGTTCTTTCTTGCCCGACAACGCCCGCATGGACCGCCGCTCCCGCGCATAGGCCAGCGCCCACTGGTAGGACAGTTCCGCCGGACCGACCCCCTGAATGGCGGTGCCGATCCGTGCCGTATTCATGAACGTGAACATGCAGTTGAGGCCCTCGTTCTCGGGCCCTATGAGGAAGCCGGTGGCGTCATCGAAATTCAGCACGCAGGTGGCCGAGGCCTTGATGCCCATTTTCTTTTCCAGACTGCCACAGCTGACGCCGTTGCGGTCGCCGACCCCGCCCTGACCGTCCGGCAAAAATTTTGGAACGATAAACAGGGAGATACCGCGGGTGCCCTTGGGCGCATCCGGCAGCCGGGCCAGCACGATGTGGACGATGTTCTCGGTGAGGTCATGGTCTCCGGAGGAGATAAAAATCTTGGTGCCGGTTACCCGATAGCTGCCATCGGCCTGGGGTTCCGCACGGGTTTTCACCTGGCCCAGATCGGTACCGCACTGGGGTTCAGTGAGGCACATGGTGCCCCCCCAGCGGCCTTCGGTCAGCGGCACCAGGTAATCTTGCTGCTGCGACTCGGTACCGTGTAATTGCAGGGTGTTCATGGCGCCGAGGGAGAGGCCCGGGTACATGCTGAACGGCCAGTTTGCGGTTCCCATCATTTCCTGTTTGAGCAGGCCCATGGACGCTGGTAACCCCTGTCCGCCAACCGATTCGGGGGCTGAAAGCCCCTGCCAGCCGCCTTCCACGTACTGGCGGTAAGCTTCCTTGTAACCGGCCGGTGTGGTGACCTCGCCATCGGCCAGGCGACAGCCCTCTTCGTCGCCGGACTGGTACAGGGGGCTGAGGACCTGTTCGCAGAACCGAGCGCATTCCACCAGGATCGCCTCGACAATATCGGGCGTCGCCTGGTCGCCGTTGCTCAGGCGGGCGTAATGGGCCGGGTAGTCGAACACGTCGTTGAGCAGAAATCTCATGTCCCGCAGGGGCGCCTTGTATGCCGGCATAACCGTACCTCAATGGGTTGGGGGTCTGTGTCGTCGGCCAGTAGCCGTGGTTGTCTTACGTTGTACGACAATCTGCGCCACCTGCCATTGACGAAAACCGCTCGGGTGACTGTCAGCAAAGACAATTGGCCCAAATGACGAAGCCGCCAAAGCGCCCGTCGTTACAGGTCTGTTCGTGACCGGAAACCGTAACTATCGGGATCTGAACCGTCGAAAGGGAGTGTAAAAATCATGCAAAGGCCGACTCAGACCGTTTCCAAAATCCCGGGTGGACGTATGATCGGAGTAGCACTGCTGCTTCTGATGCTGGGGGGCTGCGCTGGACCGTCCCTGGAGGATTACCAGTCGCGTCAGCCGAGCCTGGTGCCGTCGCAGTTTTTTGACGGCAATCTCACCGCGCGGGGGATCGTCAAAAATCGTTCCGGCAAAGTCATCCGGACCTTCGATGCCACCATTGCCGGGCACTGGAAGGCCGACGGCACCGGGACCCTTGATGAACATTTCCTGTTCAACGACGGTGAAGAACAGACCCGGACCTGGACCCTGACCCCGAAAGGCAACGGGTACACCGCAAACGCCGGTGACGTGGTGGAGCCGGGCCATATGGAGTGGTCGGGTAACGCCATTCACATGAACTACGTGCTGGCGGTGCCATACAACGACGGCACCCTGGATGTCCGCATGGACGACTGGATGTACCTGGTCACCCCCGGCACCGTGATCAACCAGACCCGCATGAGCAAGTGGGGTGTCGACGTGGGCGAACTGGTGCTGGTCATCCAGAAACAGGACGACCCGAAACAAGACGAATAGAGCCGGTTAGTGCCGGTGGGACGAGACCGTTATGAAACAGTGGATGACCGCGTTTTGTATCGCCCTGCTGGCCATTCTGGCCGCCGGTGGCTATCAGTATTTCTATGGCGGGTCGGCCGATGCGGCGCCGGGCCGTGCCAAACGGGTCAGCAACGTGAACGTGGTCAAACCGGTGGCGGACCAGGTCCGGGACGTCGTGGTGGCGGTCGGCACTCTGCAGGCACAGCGGGCGATCGAACTGACCAGCGAGGTCAACGGACGCATCGTCGAACTCAATTTCGAACCGGGCGAACCGGTCGCGAAGGGCCAACTGTTGGTGCGTCTCGACGATCGTCAGGCCCGCGCTGATCTGCGGGTGGCCCAGGCCCAATACGATGACGCCAGGCGCCAGTATGACCGGGCCAGGAGCCTGCAGGCCCGTAACAGCATTTCTCAGTCCCAGGTTGACGAGCTGCGAACCGCGATGGAGGTGGCCGATGCCCAGCGGGCTTCCGCCCGGACCCGCCTCGACGATCACCGGATCGAAGCACCGTTTGCGGGGGTTGCCGGTCTGCGGGATGTCACCGTCGGGGCCTATCTCAACGAAGGTGACTCAATTGCCACGCTGGATGCCATTGACCAGCTTGACCTGACCTTTTCCATTCCCGAGCGTTACCTGGGACAGATCAGCCGGGGCCAGCACCTGACCGCCTTGACCTCGGCCTTCCCGGATCAGCCGTTCGACGGCACCCTGACGGAACTGGGTACACGCGTCAACGAACTCAGCCGCGCGCTGCCGGTCAAGGCACTGGTGGCCAATCCGGACCGCAAGCTGCGCCCCGGCCAATACATGTCGGTCAACCTCACTCTGCGGCAACGCCGGGCCCTGGTCATTCCGGAGCAGGCGGTGCTGGTACAGGGCAACAATGCCTATGTGTTTGTTGCCGACCAGAACGCCGCTCGCCGGGTGGAGGTCACCCTGGGTGCCCGCAAACCCGGCATTGTGGAGGTGATCAGCGGTGTCAGTGCCGGCGACTCGGTGATCGTCACCGGCCAGGACAGGCTCAGCAGCGGTGACGCCATTCAGGTCGTCGAGGGTGACGACGTGCTGCTCAGCGGCGATGCCACACGATTCAAGAGTTCCTGATCGATGGTCCTGTCCGATGTGTCGATCAAACGCCCGGTCTTTGCCACGGTCATCAGCCTGCTGATCGTGGTGTTTGGCCTGTCAGCCCTGATGGGTCTGCCGGTGCGGGAATACCCCGATATTGACCCGCCGGTGGTGTCGATTTCAACGGATTATATCGGCGCGGCGGCGGAAGTGGTTGATACCCAGATCACCCAGGTGATTGAAGGGGCGATCAGCGGTATCGAAGGCATTCGCTCCATCGAATCCAGCACCGAACAGGGTGAGTCGCGCACATCCATTGAATTCAGCACCAGCCGCGATGTCGACGTGGCCGCCAACGACGTGCGCGATGCGGTATCGCGAATCCTGAATAAATTGCCGGACGAGGCGGACGCGCCGGTCATCCGCAAGGCCGACTCGGATGCCCGCCCGATGATGTGGGTCACGTTGACCAGTGATGTCTGGGACAGCGCCGAGCTCAGCGATTTTGCCGATCGGGTACTGGCCGACCGGTTGTCGGTACTGGACGGCGTGGCGGACGTGCGGATCGGCGGCGAGCGCCGCTACGCCATCCGGGTCTGGCTGGACCGCAAGCGGCTGGCGTCCCACAACATTACCGTGGCGGACGTGGAAAAGGCGCTGCGGGCGAATAATGTGGAGCTGCCCGCGGGGTCGGTAGAGTCCACCACCCGTGACTTCACGGTCCGCGCCCAGGGCCGGCTGTCGACGGTTGCCGAATTCCGTCGGCTTATTGTCCGTCGCGATGGCAACGATCTGCTGCGACTGGGTGATGTGGCCGATGTCGAGATGGGCGTGCAATCGGATATCCGGCGCTTGAGAGCCAGCGGCAAGACCGCCATCGGCCTCGGGGTGATCCGACAGTCCAAGTCCAATACCGTGGCGGTATCAGACGCGGTGCGGGCGGAACTGGACAAGATTCGCAAGACCCTGCCCCCGGAAGTAGCCATCGCCGAGAGTTATGACGAGTCGATCTTTATCCGCGCTTCGATCCGCGAGGTCATCACCACGCTGGCTATCTCCATTGCGCTCGTGGTGCTGGTGATCTTCGTGTTCCTGCGTTCCTGGCGGGCGACGCTGATTCCCGCGGTGACCATTCCGGTGTCTATTATCGGGGCCTTCATCGGGCTCGGCGCCCTGGGCTTTTCGATCAACGTGCTGACCCTGCTGGCGATTATCCTCGCCATCGGACTGGTGGTGGACGACGCCATTGTGGTGCTGGAAAACATCCAGCGTCGCATCGACAGCGGTGAGCCTCCGCTGGTTGCGGCGTTCCATGGAACCCGGCAGGTGGCGTTCGCGGTGATTGCCACCACGTTGACTCTGGTGGCGGTGTTTGTCCCGATTTCCTTTATGGGCGGTAACGTGGGCCGCCTGTTCAGCGAATTTGGCTTCACGCTGGCGACCGCGGTCATCGTATCCAGCCTGGTGGCCCTGACGCTGACCCCCATGCTGTGCTCCAAATGGCTCAAACACAGTCCTGAAACGGCCGAAGGCCATCGCCTTTGGGCCGCCAGTGAACGGGTGCTGAACGGTCTCAATAACGGCTATGCCCGGCTGTTGCGATTCTCCCTGGCTCACCCCGGGCTGCTGATTGGTCTCGGCATTGCCGGCATGGTGCTGGCGGTGGTGATCTTTCCGCGCCTGCCCCAGGAGCTGGCGCCCACCGAGGACCGCGGCACCATTATCATCCCGGTGACCGCGCCCCGGGGGTCGACGGTCGCTTACACTGACCACCATGTTCGCAAGATCGAACAGCAGCTGCTGCCCTACCTTGATCAGGGCATCGCCGGCCGTTTGCTGACCATAGTCGGTTCCGGGGATGAGCCCGACCGGGCCTTCATGATCATGGGGCTGACGCCCTGGGATCAGCGCTCGGTGAAGCAGCAAGCGGTGGCCGCCGAGCTTTACCCGAAACTGGCCCAGGTGCCCGGCGTGCGCGCCGTGGCGGTGAACCCGCCGGGCCTGGGGCAGCGCGGCTTCAGCCAGCCCCTGTCGTTCGTGATCGGCGGGCCGGACTACGAAAGCGTGCAGAAGTGGAGTGCGGAAATCGTGGCGCGGGCGAAAGACAACCCCAACCTGCAGAATCTGGAAACGGACTTCCAGCTGACACGACCGGAGCTGCAGGTCACCATTGACCGGGAACGCGCGGCCGATCTCGACATCACCGTGCAGGATGTGGGGCTGACCCTGCAGACCATGCTGGCGTCCCGTCAGGTCACGACCTATCTCGACCGAGGCCGCGAATACGACGTCATCGTGCAGGCCAGCGATGCCGACCGGGCCACCCCGGAGGACCTGGGCAAGATCTTCCTGCGGCCCCGTGATGGCGGGCAACTGGTGCCGTTGCAGGCGCTGGTGGATGTGCGGGAGATCGGTGCCAATCCGGACCTGAGGCGGATTGACCGCCTGCCGGC
>JAWVWU010000026.1:0-11618 GCA_033723595.1 Marinobacter sp.
ATCGTCCGGACGGACCGGTTCCCAATCGGTCTGTACAAACGACTCAACGGTCACGTTCTGGGTGACGCCGGCCGACATATACAGCATTTCAACTGGCAGCAGCGCTTCTTTCAATTGGGAGCCCGGCGCCCGGAACGCCTGAACGTCAATCGGGTTGATCGTGTTGATACCGCCCTGGATAAACGTGCTCTCGCCCCAGCTCAATACCTGCTTGCCGTAGCGGATGCTGACCGGGGTATTGCCGAAATACCAGTCAGAGAAAGCGTAGGCGTCGAGGACTTCGGCGCCGGACGCGTTGTCCTTGGCTTCCGGGTTCAGCTCACGCTGCTGACCCACGTAGTCCACGGCACGGTCGCCGTCCTTCAGTTCGAAGTCGTACCAGTAACGACCGCGGACGAAGGTGCCAACCCGGGTCAGGTAATCCCCGCTGACGTCGTAGTTCAGGAACAGTTCCGTGGTGCCCTTGACGATCCGGGAGACGGTGTCGCCTTTCTCGAAGTTCAGGTCGCCGTCGTCATAGTTGTTGGTCGACGCACCCACGGTGGTGTTCGCATACTGTGGCCCCAGGTTACCCTGAGCGATCAGTCGGCGGTCACGATCGGACGTACGCCAGGTAGCCCCCGCGGACAGCGTGGTATCCAAAGACGCTTCCACATCCCCCATGTAAAACGAAAAGGCTGACACCTGACCGGACATGCCAGCGGCAATGGCAGCCGCGAGCGGCAATTTGGCCCACTGCTGCCATTGATGAGTTTTTCTTGTCATTGGAAGGCTACTCCATTGTTGTTCTGAGTCGCTGCTCTAGAAAGCCTGTCTGCAGCCCGAACGTGAGTGAGTGGCGCTGCTCCGGCGGGGCCGGTATTCGCCACGTTCCACGTGTTCAGTCGGGCCAGACAGACTCTTCGTATCGGATGTTCACGATGTGAAAAAGGCTGCATGCACACAGTGCTCGTGATGATCGCACTATATCGAAGCCCCGGGGACGCTTTGATCGCTCAAAAGTATGATTTTGCGGTCATCCCCGCAGAGCGCGCGGGGGGCGGCGTCAGGCAGACGTCGGAGGATTACGGCAGAGGCACCGTCAAAGGCGTGCCGATCTGTTTGGCACGCCCTTGAGGGGTTTGGGCAGGAGTTTACGGAGTAACAGATGTCAGAGCATTTCAATCGCCATG
Organism: Marinobacter sp.; assembly: GCA_033723595.1. Taxonomy (GTDB): domain Bacteria; phylum Pseudomonadota; class Gammaproteobacteria; order Pseudomonadales; family Oleiphilaceae; genus Marinobacter. The sequence continues at coordinate 1,173 of JAWVWU010000026.1, forward strand.
GCCGTCGCTTCGCCGCCACCAATGCACAGCGCGGCAACGCCCTTGCGCTTACCCTGCCTGCGCAGGGCATGCATCAATGTGACCAGCAGGCGTGAGCCGGTCGAGCCGACCGGATGGCCCTGGGCACAGGCGCCGCCATGGATATTGACCTTCTCCGGGTCCAGTCCGAGCTCCCGGATTGGCATCATGGCGACCATGGCAAAGGCTTCGTTGATTTCATAGAGATCAACCTCTTCGCTGGTCCAGCCGCTTTTTTCGAACAGCTTCCGAATGGCGCCGACCGGGGCACAGGTGAATTCCGACGGATGCTGGGAATGTGTCGTATGGGCAACAATCCTCGCCATGGGTTTGAGGCCACGGCGTTGCGCCTCGGACTCGCGCATCAACACCAGGGCGGAGGCGCCGTCGGAGATGGACGACGCATTGGCCGCCGTGACGGTTCCGTCCTTGCTGAAGGCGGGGCGAAGGGTGGGAATTTTCTCGAGATTGGCCTGTAAAGGCTGCTCATCGTCTTCGACCACAACCTCACCCTTGCGGGTTTTGACGGTGACCGGGATGATCTCATCTTTCAGAATACCGTCCTGAATGGCCTTCTGGGCACGCTGGAGGGAACGGATGGCGTAATTGTCCATGTCTTCCCGGGTGTACCCTTTCTGGTCGGCCATGTCCTGCGCAAACGACCCCATCAAGCGGCCGGTCTCGGCATCTTCCAGCCCGTCCAGAAACATATGGTCCTGGGCGGCGTCGCCGGGCCCCATGCGATAGCCCTTACGGGCGTTGAGCAAAAGGTAGGGCGCGTTGGACATGCTTTCCATTCCGCCGGCCACCATGATGTCATTGGTACCGGCACGGATCAGGTCATGAGCCAGCATGGCGGCCTTCATGCCCGAACCACACAGTTTGTTGATGGTGGTGGCACCGGTGCTGTCGGGCAGCCCGGCCTGACGCATCGCCTGACGGGCCGGGCCCTGTTTGAGGCCCGCGGGCAGCACGGTGCCCATGATCACTTCCTGAACATCCGCCGCCTCGATGCCGGCACGACGAATCGCTTCTGCAATACTGATCGCACCCAGTTCTGGCGCACTGACAGGACTCAGGCTGCCCTGAAAACCACCCATCGGCGTACGCGCGCCGCTGACAATCACTACGGCTTCATCACTCATGTCTTCTGACCTCTGTAATCGGGAGGCCGGCGCTCGCTGAGCTGCAGCACCGACCGGATGGATCAGGCCTTGTGCTCGGCCTGCAGATACTCCGTGGACTGCATTTCCAGCAGCCGGGATTCTGTTCGTTCAAATTCAAAGCTCAACCGGCCACCGCTGTAGAGCTCGGTAATCGGGGCGGCCGCGGACATGATGACCTTGACGTTACGATCGTAGAATTCGTCGATCATGTTCACGAAACGCCTGGCCTGGTCATCCATGTCGCGGCCCATCGCCGGGACGTTGCTGATGATGATCGCGTGAAATTCCCGCGCCAGCTCGATGTAATCGTTCTGGCTGCGCGGTCCGTCACACAGCTCGCTGAACTCGAACCACACCACATCGTCGGCGTGATTGCGGGCCTGCAGATGGCGGCCGTTGATTTTCAGGTCCAGGGTGTGGCTGCCGGCCTCGACCGCCAACCGGTCGTAACTGGCCTGCAGGTGCCGGTCCGCTTCCTCGCCGAGGGGGGAGTGAAACAGATCGGCCTGCTCAAGGCTGCGCAGACGATAGTCCACACCGCCGTCGACGTTCACCACATCGGTGTGCCGGTTGACCAGGGCGATGGCGGGGAGGAAACGTGCGCGCTGCAAGCCGTTTTTGTACAGCCCATCCGGTACTATATTGGAGGTACAGACAAGACTGACACCGCGGCTGAACAGACCGTCCAGCAGTGTGGCCAGAATCATCGCGTCACCAATGTCGGACACGAAGAATTCGTCAAAGCAGATGACCCGGGCTTCGCTGGCAAACTTTTTTGCCACCAGGTCAAGCGGGTTTTTCTCGCCCTTCAGCCCTTTGAGCTCGCGATGCACGCGCTGCATGAAACGATGAAAGTGCACCCGCATCTTGCGCTCGAACGGCAGCGACTCGTAAAACGTGTCCATCAGATAGGTTTTGCCGCGGCCGACGCCGCCCCAGAAATACAGTCCCTTGATCGGCGTCTCGAGTCCTTTGTGCAGTTTTCGGCGAAACTTCACCATCAGCTTGTTACGCTGGCTTTCCGCCTCTACGAGTTTGTCGTAGAGTGACTGCAAACGACGGACAGCATCCTCCTGGGCGGCGTCCCGGAGGAAATCCTGCCGCTTGAGGTCTTGCTGGTAGCGCTCCCAGGGTGTCATCAAAGTCATACTCGCAGTTTGGGAACCCGCAAACGCCGCTAGCGCGGACAACACAGCATGGCGACCATCAAGCGACAGGCAAACGGACAAAGGCCGACTGCCTGAAGAGAGACCTGTCATGCCGCGATATCCGGCTTCAGGAGGCTGTTTCAGGGGTTCTTCAATGAACAAATGTCATGGTTTAAGGCGGCATATTGTGTCTGATTTTGCCGCTTTTCGCCATTGCAACGCCCGGCATGGGCGCTATAAGACGATCGGAGCCCTGTAAAACATGGGCGCAGTCACTGTCCGGCGTTATACTGGCGTGGTAGGTGACCAATGACGCATCCCTACTGATCTCATTCGAAAACCACAGGACGACCCAACTTATGACCAACCTGATCCTGATTGCTGGCGCGACTCTGATTATCGGCTTGATCGCCGGCGTATTGATCGGCCGCTCAGGCAAGCATTCCAACCTGCGCCAGCGCCGTGCAGAACAGCAGATTGACGAATTGCGGGATGAGTACACTCGTTACCAGGCTCAGGTCAACGAACACTTTATGGAGTCGGCTCACCTGTTGCGCCGTTTCAACGATGCCTATCGCGACGTCAACCACCACATGGCCCAGGCGGCCAGCCGTCTCAGCAACGACGAAGAGTGGTTGCAGGAGCTGGAACAGACCAGCACCAAAGCCAGGCTGCAGGCCACTGCCGACACCGGCAGTGATGTGGAACCACCGCGGGACTACGCGCCCAAGAGTCGCCCTGACGACAAGGGCACGCTGGCTGAGGATTTCGGTCTCAGCAAGAAAGAAAAGGTCTGAATTGCCGCTGCCGGCCTGACGCCCATTGCGAGGTCAGCATGCCGGTTGACAGCGGACAACGGGAGGACGGGAGAACCGGACTGCCAGCTAGACCGGATTGTCCCGGTCGATGAAGCGGTGTTCAATACCAAACGTTTCGGCCAGCGCCCGGCCGAGCGCCTGAACCCCGTAACGCTCGGTAGCGTGGTGACCCGCCGCATAATAATGAATACCGGCTTCCCGGGCGGTATGGGTGGTCGGTTCAGAAATTTCACCACTGATAAACGCGTCCAGACCGGCCGCCAACGCCTTGTCGATGTAACCCTGGGCAGCGCCCGTGCACCAACCCACCGTCTTGATCTGATCCGGCCCGTTGCCCACATGCAGCGGCGAGCGATTGAGCGCCGCGCCGATGTGGGCCGCAAAGGCGTCCGGCGACATCGGCGCGGCCAGTGTTCCGTGCCATACCAGACCGTCCAGCGGTGCCGCCTGCTGCAGCCCGAGCACGTCGGCAAGTTGTCGGTTGTTGCCCAACTCCGGGTGATCGTCCAGCGGCAAATGGTACGCCACCAGGTTGACGTCGTGAGTGAGAAGCTTTTTCAGGCGGGCCTGCTTGATCCCGGTTATGCGTTGATCCTCACCCTTCCAGAAATAACCATGATGCACCAGGATCAGATCCGCATCGGCGTCGATCGCAGCATCGATCAATGCCTGTGACGCAGTGACGCCGCTGACGATTCGCCGGACGTCGGTGCGTCCTTCAACCTGCAGGCCATTGGGACAGTAATCCTGGAACCGTTCCGGCTCCAGCCACTGACTCAGGGTCTGCATGATGTCCCGACGATCTGCCGATGGTTGGCTCATGATGATCTCCTGTGACAGGTAATCGATGACGGCAACGCGCACCGGAAGCCGAGGGCACGTTTGTTCAGTGATGCCCGAGCAGGGTCGGCAAAGCCGCCAGCAGGGCATTGCTTTGCGCCGGCGTGCCGATGGTAATCCGCAGGAATTCGGCAATGCGGGGCTTGTTGAAATGGCGCACGATGATGCCCTGCTCTCTCAGGCCCCTGGCCAGGTCACCGCCAGCGTGGTCCGGATGACGAACAAATACAAAATTGGCCGCCGACGGCAGCACCTCAAACCCCAGCTCTTCCAGCGCGGCCGTTAAACGCTCGCGCTCGGCAATGACGCCCTGCCGGGTGCGTTCAAAATACTCGCGGTCCTCGAACGCCGCGGTCGCGCCAGCCAGCGCCAACCGGTCCAGGGGATAGGAGTTGAAGCTGTCCTTGACCCGCTGCAAGGCCTCGATAAGGTCCACATGACCGACGGCAAACCCCACCCGCAGGCCCGCCAGTGAGCGCGCCTTGGAGAGGGTTTGTGACACCAGCAGATTGGGATACCGGTCGACCAGGGCGATGGCCGATTGCCCACCAAAATCCACATAGGCCTCGTCCACCACGACCACCCGTTCCGGGTTGGCCGCCACGATCCGCTCAACGTCGGTCAGTGGCAGCAGGCGGCCCGTCGGCGCATTCGGGTTGGGAAAAATCACACCGCCGTTGGGTGGACGGTAGTCCTCCGGATCGATCTCGAACCGGTCGTTCAACGGGATGATCTTCGGTTCGATGCCATACAGGCCGCAATAAACCGGATAGAAGCTGTAGGAAATATCCGGGAACATCAGCGGCTCGCCATGCTGGAACAGCGCCTGGAAAATGTGCGCCAGCACTTCGTCGGACCCATTGCCCAAAAAGACCTGCTTCGGACTGATCCCGTAAAAGCCGGCAATCGCCTGCCTCAGCCGGTCGCCTTCGGGGTCGGGATACAAACGCAGACTGTCGCCCAGTTCCGCCTGAATCGCCTCGATCACTTTCGGTGAGGGTCCGTAGGGATTCTCGTTGGTATTGAGCTTGACCAGGTTCGCCATTTTTGGCTGCTCGCCCGGCACGTAAGGCACAAGGTCCCGCACCAGGGGACTCCAGAACTTGCTCATTGCTGCCCCCTCAGGATTTGATTCGGTATTCGGCGGACCGGGCGTGAGCCGTCAGCCCTTCGCCGCGGGCAAGCACGGAAGCGACCCGCCCCATCCGATCGGCGCCTTCGGCAGAAAAGCCGATGATCGACGACCGCTTCTGGAAGTCGTAGACCCCCAGCGGTGACGAAAACCGCGCGGTGCCCGACGTGGGCAGCACGTGATTGGGTCCGGCACAGTAGTCACCCAGCGCCTCGGCTGTGTAGCGACCCATGAAAATGGCGCCGGCGTGGCGAATATCACCCAGCAGCGCTTCGGGATCCTCCACCGACAACTCCAGGTGCTCGGGCGCAATGCGGTTCGAAACCCGGGCAGCCTCAGCGAGGTCGGCCACCTCGATAAAGGCAGCCCGATCGCTGATGGACGTGGCGATGATCTCCGACCGCTCCATGGTGGGCAACAACCGCCGGACGCTGGCCTCGACCCGATCGAGAAACTCCCGGTCCGGACTGATCAGAATCGACTGGGCCTGCTCGTCGTGCTCAGCCTGGGAGAACAGATCCATGGCAATCCAGTCCGGATCGGTCTGGCCGTCACAGATCACCAGAATTTCCGAAGGTCCGGCGATCATGTCAATGCCAACGGTTCCGAACACCTCGCGCTTGGCGGTGGCCACGAAAATGTTGCCCGGCCCGACAATCTTGTCCACGGCGGGCACCGTTTCCGTGCCGTAGGCCAGTGCTCCGACCGCCTGGGCACCGCCCAGGGTAAAGACCCGGTCAACACCGGCAATCGATGCAGCCGCCAACACCATCTCATTGACCACCCCGGCGGGTGTCGGCACGACCATGATCACTTCACTGACCCCGGCCACCCGGGCCGGGATGGCATTCATCAGTACCGATGAGGGGTAAGCCGCTTTTCCGCCCGGCACATACAGGCCAACCCGGTCGAGCGGCGTGATTTTCTGGCCCAGCACCGTGCCGTCGTTTTCCTGGTATTGCCACGAACTCTGGGTCTGGCGCTCGTGGTAATTCCGAATACGGCTGGCCGCCTGCTCAAGCGCCGTGCGCTGGTCCGCTGGAATGGACTCCAATGCCTTTTGCAGGCGGGCGCCGGAAATTTCCAGGTCGGCAACACTGGCCACCTTGAGCTTGTCGAACGCTTCGGTAAACTCAAGCACCGCCGCGTCGCCGCGGGTTTTTACTTCATGCAGGATATGACGTACCGACTCATTAACCTGGTGATCCACGCTGTCTTCCCAGACCAGAAGGCGGGACAGGGCGGCATCAAAATCAGCCTGGGCGGCTGACAGGCGCATGATGGACAGGTCAGTCATATCCGTTCCTTATACAGACACAGTGAGGAGCTTTCAGCGACGGCGATCAACCGCCGCACCCATTTGCTCAATGATAGGGTGCAATTGCTGGTGTTTCATCTTCATGCTGGCACGATTCACGACCAGACGGGTGCTGATGTGATCGATCAGTTCCCGGGGCTCGAGACCATTGGCCTTGAGGGTATTGCCGGTATCCACGATATCGACGATCTCATCTGCCAGATCAAGGATGGGCGCCAGTTCCATGGCACCGTAAAGCTTGATGATGTCCGCCTGGCGCCCCTGGGAGGCGTAATACCGGCGCGCGAGATTGACAAACTTGGTGGCCACCCGGAGCCGTCCCTGGGGCGGTACCTGACCGACCGGACCGGCCGTCATCAGCCGACAGCGGGCAATATTCAGGTCCAGTGGCTCATAAAGCCCGTCACCGCCGTGCTCCATCAGCACGTCTTTACCGGTCACGCCCATGTCGGCCCCGCCGTATTGCACATAGGTCGGTACGTCGGTGGCACGGATGATCAGCAAGCGCACGCCGGGATCGGTGGTTGGAAACACCAGCTTGCGAGATTTTTCAATATCATCCACCAGTTCGATACCGGCTTCCCGGAGCAGTGGCAGGGTTTCCTTGAGGATGCGCCCTTTCGACAAGGCAATGGTGATGCTGTTGGTCATGGTCCTTCCAGATCAATGGGGCCTGGTTCCGGTCGCCTCAGCCAGACCCGACGGCCTGAGGCGAGCGGAACTTGCGGGCTCAGGCCGGCAGGCGCCGGATGCTGGCTCCGAGCAACTGGAGCTTCTCTTCGATGCACTCGTAGCCCCGGTCAATGTGGTAGATACGATCGACAATGGTGTCGCCCTCGGCAACCAGACCGGCAATCACCAGGCTCGCAGAGGCCCGCAGGTCGGTCGCCATGACCGGCGCGCCGGTCAGATGCGGCACGCCTTTGATAATCGCAGCGTTGCCCTCGAGGGTAATATCCGCACCCATGCGGATCAGCTCCTGGATGTGCATGAAGCGGTTCTCGAACACGGTCTCGACGATGGTGCCGGTTCCTTCAGCAACGGTGTTCATGGCGGCAAACTGGGCCTGCATATCGGTCGGGAAGGCAGGATAAGGCGCGGTGCGCAGACTGACCGCCCGGGGCCGATTGCCTTTCATGTCCAGCTCGATCCAGTCTTTACCGGTGGTGATCGTTGCGCCTGCCTCATCCAGTTTCAGCAGGACAGATTCCAGCAGATCCTCACGGGTATCCTTGAGTTTGATCCGCCCGCCGGTTGCCGCTGCGGCGACCAGGTAGGTGCCTGTCTCGACCCGGTCAGGCAGCACGTCATAGTGACAGCCATGCAGCCGTTCGACACCGTTGATTTCAATGGTCGCCGTGCCGTGACCCTTGATGTCCGCCCCCATGGCGATCAGGCATTCAGCCAGGTCAACAACCTCGGGCTCTCGCGCGGCGTTCTCGAGTATGGTTTTGCCGTCCGCCAGAGCGGCCGCCATCATCAGGTTCTCGGTGCCGGTCACGGTCACGGTATCGAGAAAAATGTGCGCGCCTTTCAGTCGACCGTTGCTGCGGGCCTTGATGTACCCGTTCTCGACAGTGATTTCGGCCCCCATCATTTCCAGGCCGTGAATATGGAGGTTCACCGGCCGGCTGCCGATCGCACAGCCGCCAGGCAGCGATACTTCGGCTTCACCGAAGTGGGCCACCAGCGGACCCAATACCAGAATCGAGGCGCGCATGGTCTTGACCAGCTCGTAGGGCGCGTGAAAGTGCTTGATGGTGTTGGCGTGGACTTCGACGCTCATTTTCTCGTCGATCATCAACTCGACACCCATGCCCCCAAGCAGCTCGATCATGGTGGTGATGTCGTTCAGGTGCGGAAGATTGCCGACGGTCACCGGTTCGTCTGCCAGCAGCGTTGAGGCGAGGATGGGGAGCGCCGAATTTTTCGCACCGGAGATACGAATCTCTCCGTCGAGCGGCTTGCGACCACGAATCAGTAGTTTGTCCACAATACCTGTCCTGTGTTGTTGGTAAGCTCCCGTCAGACTTGATCGACTGAAGCCTCCGATGTGCCGGTTACTGACCCTGTCGGGCCGCCCACTCGCTCGGTGTAAACGCCTTGATGGTCAGGGCGTGAATCGTTCCGTCGGCAAGCTGGGCGCTCACTGTGCTATAGATCAGTTGCTGTTTCTTGACCGGGCTCATGCCCTCAAACCGGTCACCAATCGCAATAACCAGGTAGTGGTTGCCTTCGTTGCGTGCTTCAATCTCACAATCGGGCAGCGATTGTTTGACCAGTTGTGCCACTTCTTGGGCGTCCATAACAAATCCTTGGGTTAACGTCAGATCAGGGGCGGAATTGTAACCAATTCCGGAGACAGGCTAAACACGCGTCGGAAAGATTGTTCAGAAGCCGGAGAGATGCCGGTGCAAACCGCTCAGCGCGGCCAGGGAACGGAGACGCTCACTGACGCCACTGAAAACAAGCTGTCGGTTTTGCGACAGCGCCACACGTTGCCAGTTGAGCAACAGCGACAACACCACGCTGCTGGCGGTGTCCAACGCGTCCAGCTGGACGGTCACGACCGGATTTGAACCGTCGGCCTGGGCGATCGGTCGGCTCGCCCGTATCAACCGCTCACCGTCCGCTCGCAGGGCAATCACATTGTCCGGATCGACGGCTCCGGTGACCATCAACTGATCCTCGGCGGGCGCCGAGACGCCCGCCTCACGGCGCGTACCGGCGCTGTTGCGGCTCACTTTTTGACTTTCTCTTCGAGGCCGATCGACTTCACGGCGTTATCCCAGTCCTTGATCACGGCCTCCACATCGCCGTGTTTGGCTTCCATATCCTGGGCAAAGCGATCCCGGAAGGCCAGGCCAATATTGACGCCCTCCACAATCACGTTCTCCATCAGCCACTTGCCTTCATCATTACGGTACATGGAATAGGTGACCGGGTATTTGTTGCCGGACGCGGACTCGACTTCCATGGACACCGACGCACGATCGGCGTTCGATGGGTCAATCACGGCTTCCTTGACGCGGATCGAGAACTGATCGGCATCCACGAGGGCCTTGGCGTAGCTGTCAAACAAACTGCGCTTGAACTTCTCGACAAAACGATCACGCTGCTCTGGCGTGGCCTGCCGGGCATAGCGGCCCATTACCCGTGCGGCAATGCGCCGGAAGTCCACAAACCCTTTCAGCGCCTCTTCCATGCTGTGGTAGAAAGCATCAGGGTCCTTCTCGTAGAGCCCGCGCTTGTCATTCAGCTGTTTGACCAGGTTCTGGGTGTTATTGTCCACGTACTGGTGGAGTTCAGCGTCATCTGCCCGAACCTGGACAGACAGCAGCAGGGTTGCCAATAGAAGCGCAATAGCTGGCAGAAACTTCTGCGTCACAGCCATAGGGTTCTCCTGTTTCTTAATGAGTGAATAACGACTGACCGTCGCCGCCAGACGCCCATCCCGGTGGTTGATGCGTTACTCGCGGATCATCGTCGATGTGATACGCCGGAGCTCAGCGGCCCGATGCAAAATCGCTGATCAGCCGTTCCAGATTCATGGCGGACTGGGTGCCATAGAACGTATCACCGTCTTTCATGGCCGTCTCATCCGCACCAACGGACACGTCAATATACTGGTCGCCCAGCAGACCGGATGTACGTATTATCGCGGAACTGTCGGTCGGAATGCTGGCGATGGACGCATCAATGTCCATGGCAACACGGGCCTGGAACGTTTTCTGATTGAGCGTGATCGAGCTGATCCGGCCGATGGTGACACCCGCCATCGACACCTTGCCACGCGGCGCGAGACTGCCGGCGTCGTTGAAATCCGCATACACCGTGTAGGTCTGTCCCGGTGCGCTCAGGGACAGCCCGCTCACCTTGAGCGCCAACACGATCAAAGCGGCAAAGCCGGCCACGATGAACAGCCCCACGATGATTTCCGTTGTTCTTTGCGACATTCCTAAAAGCCCCCAAACATGACAGCAGTGAGTACAAAATCCAGACCCAG
>JAWVWU010000027.1:0-11517 GCA_033723595.1 Marinobacter sp.
ATCCGGGGTCTGTCCGTTCACATTGATGTGCTGGTTTTGACTGATGAACAGGGTGTCACGCTTTTCAGTCATGAAGTCCTGCGACAGCGACATCCGGCCGACATCGGCGTGCCGTGCGGTGAATGACGCCTCCACCAGCTCTGGCTGATTGTAGCCTTCGATCGCAAACTGGCTGGGGTCGTACTGCCCGCCAACCAGCAGGCTCTGAAGCTCCGGCGGTGTTGCCGTCTCATCCGCAGGCGCCGGCCGGGCGACGTACTGAACGGTACGAAAAACTTTGTTGGCACTGGTCGCACTGCCGGGGGTGTAGATCCAGCCCAGGGTCGGGTAGCGCCACTCCCGGTCGGCCAGCGCCGCGTCATTGTTTTCGGCGGTCTGGTCCGTAAATCGGATGATGGCACCGTTGGAACGACTGTTGTAGGTGCCGGCCTGTCCCAGATCAATGCGTTCGCTGATATAGCGGCGACCGTCGTAGAAGTTGCGGATGGCGTTGGCAGCAATCACTTCATTGATCAGATCGTAGGGGTTGCGCACGGCCTGATAGCTGCTGCCATCAGCTGTGGGTTCGGTGCCCATGTACAGATCCACCACCCGCCTGAGCGCATCGGCCCAGTCCTGCGCTTCAGCCGGTTCTCCGTCTGCCGGTTCTGAGCCGCGGTAGAAATCCCAGAACAGGGTATCCGGCAGTTCGCTTTCTTTGCTGAGGGTGAAGGTTGAGAACACCACGTCCACGTTGCTGGCTGGATTGAGCGCGCTGTTGCTGGTGTCCGGACCACAGCCGGACAGGCCGAGCGACGCCAGCACGGTAAACAGGGCCAAAGTGTGATGTGGTGTCATTTTGAACGACTCCGTGATGCGAAGAGCGGAAGAACAGGCTAAAGTGCTTGGTTACAGTGCCGGCGGACTATCGGCGGGCACCGGCACGCATCCGCTGGCCGTCGCCGCACCTTACCCGGGCCTTCCCGGGAGAGTCGGGCCAGCTGGCACAAGCGGTCCCGACCCGACGAGTGACGACAATAAACGATAATCCAGGCCTCTGCCCGCGTGGAGATCACATTTTGCAGCATCGGCAATGGCGAGCCAGTCTGAACTGGTTGCTGACCTCAGCGCTGCTGGCCAGCCTGCTTCTGGGTTCCACCCTGGCGCTGGCGCAGGACCGCTGTCAGGACGATGTGGTGGTCATCAATGACAACCACGAACATTACGACCTGGCGTCGTGCGTCTGGTACCTCGAGGACCCGACCGGTGACCTGGCGTTGTCTGATATCCGGCAGTCGGACAAACACCCGTTTACCCGTCATCAGGGCGGCATGCTCAACTTCGGTTACACCGATTCCACGTACTGGGCCCGTTTTGATCTCAAGGTACAGAACCGCGATATCAGCCCCGAGTGGATCCTGGAGCTGGCCCTGCCCCTGGTGGACAAGGCAACCCTCTACGTCATCCAGAACGGCAATCTGGTCGAGTCCCGCACCGCCGGTTACCAGGACGACTGGGACGACCGTGATCTGGCTCTGCCCAACCCCACCTTCAAGCTGTCGTTGCCACCGGGTACCGTCACCCGTATCTATCTCCAGGTCACTACCCAGAACACCTTCCGCCTGCCGCTGACGCTCTGGCACCCCGATGGCTTTGTCGAAAAAGTCTCGATGGAAGAATCGGTGCGGGGCATGCTGCTCGGGGCCATTCTGGCCATTCTGGCTTACAACCTGTTCGTGGCCGTCTCCGTACGCGAACGCAGTAACGTGTATTACGTGCTTTACCTGGTCTCCTCCACGCTGCTGATCGTCACCGAACAGGTTCACGGCATTCAGTTACTGGACAGTCGACCGCCTTTTCTCGACAAACAGTATCTGCACTACGAAATCATGCTGGCCTGGTTCTGGGGACTGATGATGGCCCGCGCGTTCCTGGAAACCCGGGAAAAATCCAAGGATCTCGACCAGGTGATACGCCTGTGCCTTTACAGCGTGGTGGCCACGTTTGTACTGAGCATTTTCATGCCCTATCACGTCGCCATGGAATGGATCGTCATTGGATCCATCGTGCTCTGCGTGGTCATGATCATCGTGAGTTATCTGTCCTGGACTTATTACAACCCGGCGGCCAGGGCCTACTTTTTTGCCTGGACTGCGGCTCTGTCCGGGTTTGGGCTCTATGCCCTGACCGTCATGGGGTTTGTGCCCCTGAACACCGTCACCACCTACGCGCCCCAGATCGGGCTGACGGCACAGATTATCCTGTTCTCGTTCGCCCTCGCGGACCGGATCAAACAGGTACAGAGCGAATCCCTGCGCTGGAGTGACCGGGCCCTGGCCAACCTGCGGCGGTACCAGTCGCTGTTTGATAATGCGGTGGAGGGGGTTTTCCAGATGGGGCTGGACCGGCGATTCATCACCGCTAATCCGGCCATGGCCGAGCTGATGGGCTACGGCAACAGCCGTGACATGGTGGATCGGAACCCGGATGTGCTGGACCTGTGTTTCGCGGATGACCGCATGCGCCAGTGGGTGGTCGAACAGCTGGAGCACAAGGGCACGCTCAAGGGCATCGAGGCCCGCTATCTCAACCGTCAGGGCGAGGAGCGTTGGGCCACCATTTCCCTGCACACCGTGTACGACGGTGAGGGCGAGCCCCAGCACCTTGAGGGTACCTGCATTGACGCCACCGAGCGTCACCAGCGACAGCAGATCGAGAAAGAACGCGAACACGAGCGCATGGAAAAAGACCTGGCCCGCAACTCGGCACAAGCGAAGAGCCAGTTCCTCGCCAACATGAGTCACGAGATCCGCACCCCGCTCGCCGCCATCATCGGGTATGGTGAAACCCTGCTCGATGAAGACCTGACGGCCGAGGAAAAGCTCAGCAGTGCCGAGACCGTGGTGCGCAGCGGCCGCCACCTGCTCGATCTGGTCAACGACATTCTCGATCACTCGAAGATCGATGCCAACAAGCTGAACGTTGACGTGGTGGCGGTCAATCTGCCGGAGCTGCTGGACGAGATCCGGGCGTTCTTTGTGCCGCGGGCCCGGGAAAAAGGTCTGGCCTTCAGTATCGTGTGTGGTTTCCCGCTGCCGGAAATGATTCACACCGACCCCACGCGTTTCCGGCAAATCATCATTAACCTGTGCGGAAATGCGCTCAAATTTACCGAAAAGGGATCAATTACGGTGATGATTCGGTGTGAGCGATCCACCGAGACGCTGGTCGCCAAAGTGGTCGACACGGGCATTGGCATGAAACCGGAGCAGCTCAGCCGACTGTTCGACCCGTTTGCCCAGGGCAGCGCCGCCATTGCCCGGCAATACGGGGGAACGGGCCTGGGTCTGAGTATCTCGCGCCGGCTGGCCGAGCTTCTCGGCGGCTCGATTTCCGTCAACAGTACCTACGGGGAAGGCAGCGAGTTCGAGGTGACCATCGCGACCGGATCGCTGGACGACGTGCATTTCCTGCGGGACAGCTCGGAGCTGACCCAGCGGCGCCGACAGCTGCCCATGGTGATGGCGCCCCAACTGACCGGCCGGGTGCTGTGTGCCGAGGACAACGACGTCAATCGCCGTCTGGTATCGCTACTGGTGGATCGCACCGGGGTCGAGCTGGTCCATGTGAGCAACGGCGCGGAAGCGCTCGATGCTGCCACCCGGGAGACCTTTGACCTGATTCTGATGGATATCCAGATGCCGGTGATGAATGGCCGCGACGCCACCGCCGCGCTGCGCGAGGCGGGCATCAATACGCCGGTGATTGCGCTCACCGCCAATGTGATGGCCGAGGACATCGACGATTATCGCCAGGCCGGCTGTAATGAGCACCTGGCCAAGCCAATCGACAAGCAGCGCTTCTACGAGTTGCTGGCCCGCTACCTGGAGCGGGACGAGTCAGCCACTGCCGATGCCCGTTCGGTGCGCTATCGTGGGACGGTGCTGGTGGCCGAGGACGACGAGGATAACCGTCGACTGGTTGAGCGTATGCTCAGCCGGCTGGGGCTGACGGTGATCGCGGTGACCCAGGGTGACACCGCGGTACGAACCGGGTTGGCCGACACCGTCCATCTGATCCTGATGGACCGGCACATGCCTGGCCTGGACGGTGTCGACGCAACGCGGATGTTGCGTCAGGCCGGATTCCGTCGTCCGATTATAGCGTTCACCGCCGGCGATCAGCAGGAAATCGATGCGCTGTTGTCGGCTGGCTGCGACGGTGTCCTGATGAAGCCCATTGATCAGGGTCATCTCCTGGCGTTGCTGGACCGGACCCTGGAGCGGGACAGGGGGGAGGTGAAAGAGAGCGTCGACGACCGGAACAGTATTCGTCACCTGGTGAACCAGTTCCTGGATCACCTGAACGAGCGTTCCCGGCGTATGGCAGAGGCGATGGCGCAATCGGACTGGCAGGCCCTGCGTCGCGAAGTTCATCAGATCAAGGGAACGGCTGGCGCGATGGGCTATCCGGCCATGACCGAGCAGGCTGCTACGCTGGATGTGTGTTTGCGCGCCGAGGCGCCGGATCGGGCCGAGGTAGCTGCCCATCTGGATGAACTGGCGAGACAGATTGAACAGGCTCTGGTGCGTCGCGCCACCTCGGATGCCTGACCGTGATTTAGCAGGGAGCCTCGCCCAGAGGGTCTCCGGGCCATTGAAGACAGGAAACGAACCATGAATGAAGCCAACCGTAATCAGCGTGAAAATCAGTCGCTCAGTACCATGTATGGAACGTACGCGGACGTGCTGTTCGTGCTGTTCCCGTTCCTGGTGATATTGATGCAGCGGCTGTGGGACGGCCGCCTGGCAGACGTGTTGCTGCGCCCCGACCTGAGCATCGCGGCCGCCATACTCGCCGGCCTGGCGATCGGCAAATTCGTGCTCGGGCTGGTGACCGAACGTGATCTGGGGCGCTACAAGGAGCGCATCGTATTTTTTATTGCGGTGACCCTGTTTGTGGTGCTGGGGCCTTCAATCATTCTTATCCTGAGTATTCTGGGCGGGTCGGAGATACCGGGGTTCGTCGCGTTTGTGCAGCCGATACTGCTGATCGTTGCGATTTCGCTCTACACGACGGCCATCAGTATCAGTAAACTGCTGACCCACGACGATGATAACCACGGGGCTGATAGCCACCAGCCGGCTACCGGTGACGGGGACGAGCAGGCACCCGTACACCGTGCGCCAGCACTGGCCATTCCCAGGCGTTCAAACGGAGAGCCGCTCTGATCCGGAGTGGCCCCTCACTGACGGTCGAAGGTAGAACAGATGGACAATCTCAAGGTTCTGGTCGTTGAAGACGAACCCGCCATGCGGGAATTGCTTCGCGATATGCTGTATCAGGCCGGCGCAACGGCGGTCTCCGAGTCTGACGATGCAGCCTCGGCCCGGGCCGCTTATGCGGCCGAGTCGTTTCATATCGTGATGCTGGATATCGGTCTGCCGGATGGTAATGGTCAGGATCTGATGGCCGAATTCAGGGCGATCCGGCCCCAGCAGCACGCGGTGCTGGTGACGGCAGATGACTCGATAGAAAGCATTCAGAAAGCGATCAGTGCCGGCGCCAATGGCTACGTGGTCAAGCCCTATTCCCAGGAGAAAATTCACGATGTGGTTAACAACTACATCATGGTTCACGGCTCGGACCTGGAGGTCATGCAGGGCCTGAACCGGCCCCACTGACCGGTTCAGGCAGCGGATGTCACGCGACCTGGCGCGCAATCCAGGAGTTGTGGCGGGTGGCCAGAGCGCGGACATAACGCGCCTCGGCTCCGTCCAGGCGAGCCAGCACGCCATTGAATATCCAGCCACGCTCGTATAGACCCAGCACGCTGGGCTCGTCGTCCAGATTGACCCGCTGATTCAGTTTCCTGCAAATCGCATCCAGCAGCGGCAGCTTGTCGGGCCGCTTGATCGGACCACTGCGGGGACCTGATGGCTGGCTGGCCGCACGGTTGATGGGCTGTCTCTTCATGGTCTTCTCCTTGTCGGTTGGCGGCTACAGAAACAAAAAACCCCGGGCTGGTGAGCACCGGGGTTCTCCGCGGAGAAGCGGACCCGGTCGCTCGAGGCTCCCGGGTCAGACCGAAAGCCGTTACTGATGCATGACCTGACAATGCACGCATTGACCCGACACGGGAGGAATACTCCGGTCAGTTGCTCGCTGCGTGGATTGGGTTCGTGACATGCGTCCGGTCTCCGGTCGGTCAATCGTTGAATACACAAGGGTCGACAGTGTCCGTCGACATCCCCTGCACTCAGTGTATCGGTTGCGTCATGCTTTGCAAGCAGCGCCGGTTATCACGTCGTTTCGGCAAACCACCATTCGGCAAACCCCTACAGACGACGGGATCCCGTGCGGTGCATACTTGACGCTGTCACTTGTTTTACGTTGTGCACATCGCATCAATTGGCTGCTTCGCTTGTTGTTGCGTTGATCTCTCCTTTTCCAGCGCGGTCCGCCAGGACTGCGCTTTTTTTTGGTCAACAATCCGTCCAGCCCGGGTCATCGGATGGCCTCGCACGGTTCAACGAGGCTGGCAGTCCCCCCACCGGTTCGAGACGTCGAGTAGCGGCTAACTCGTAGCGACATTTCTACGCTGGCGGGCGATAATTAGCACACTATTTTTAAAATCCACCGGAGAGATCACGCCGATGCTGACACACGCTGCACTGAGGAAACGCTTTCGTCGCCGACTATGGACTGAACTGCTGGCGATGACCGCCCTGGTGATGTACCTGCTGGTCACCACCCATCAACCGGTGGGAGACGGCGTAGCGTTTCTGGCGCCGGGCGTCCTGTTGACGATCGCCGTCGTGCGCAGTACCTGGCAGGCAATGCAGGATGGCCTGGCACTGATGGGTGGCAGGCGTCTCCCGGACGATGCATCGGAGTTGAACTGACTCAGGGCTGTGGCTGGGTGTTGTCGTTGCCGAGCAAATTAACCTGACGCCAGGTTTGCTGAAGGATCAAGGCATCATTGGCGGCCCGGTGAATGGGCAGCCCCAGCTCGCCAATGACCTGCTGGCGAACTGACGACCAGCGTTGCACGTCCGGCGCGCCCAGCAGAACCGAGACCGATTCGAGCTGGAAGCTGGGTGTCATGTTGGCCGCCTTGTACAGCCGGTGTAGCCAGAAACTGTCAAACGTCCAGGCATCGCAAAACACCTGACCGTGCAGCAGTTCGTTCAGGGCCTGGGTCACTTCCCAGATTTCGGAACCTTCCTGTTCCAGCGTAGACCGGGAAATGCCGTGCACCAGCTCGGCGCTCTCGGACCAGTCCTGCCAGAGCACGTGGGGACGGATCATCCAGCTGTGCAGACTGCCGTCAGCGAGGCATACCCCCACTTCAATGGGGTAGCTGGCAATCAAGTCGAGACTTGACGCCTCGAAATCTATGAACGCTGGGCTGATCTGAGTGGTCATACCGTCTGGTTGTTGTCTGTGTATCGATGGCAAAGTGTAACCGTCAACCGCCCGGGACGCGAACCTATCCTGTCAGCGCACTGTTACAATACGGCCATCGAGTCGGGAGTTGTCTATGTCAGAAACCGTTGTCGTTATCTATTCCGGGGGAATGGACTCATTCACCCTGCTTCATCGTGCCCGTGCCGGCGGCCGGACCGTCCACGCCCTGTCGTTTAACTACGGCCAGCGCCATGTGCGCGAACTGGACGCGGCCGAGTCAGTCTGCCGTTCGTTGGGCGTGCCTCACAAGATCATCGATATCCGTGCCATGGGTGAGGTCATGGCGGGGTCGTCGCTGACCGGTGGTGAGCCGGTTCCGGAGGGCCACTACGAGCAGGAGAGCATGAAATCGACCGTGGTGCCCAATCGCAACATGATTCTGTTATCGCTGGCAACCGGCTATGCCGTGACGGTTGGAGCAAGCTCGGTCTGGTACGGTGCCCACGGTGGCGACCACGCGATCTACCCGGATTGCCGGCCGGAGTTCGTGGAAAAAATGGACGCGGTCTGCCGGGTCGCCAACTACGAACCGGTTCGCATTGAGGCTCCTTACCTGCGCGCCAACAAGGCCGGGATTCTCGCGGAAGGCCTGGCTATGGGGCTTGATTACAGTCAGACCTGGACGTGCTACAACGGTCGTGAAAAGGCGTGCGGTCGCTGTGGCTCGTGCGTTGAGCGGCTGGAGGCGTTTGCGGCCCACCAACGCACGGATCCCCTGCCATACGAGGTCGCCCGCTGATGTATCGGGTCAAGGAAGCCTTTTACACCTTGCAGGGCGAGGGTGCCCAGGCCGGCCGGGCCGCCGTGTTCTGCCGGTTCAGCAAATGCAATCTGTGGACGGGTCGCGAACGGGACCGGGCCAGCGCCGTGTGCACATTTTGCGATACGGATTTTGTCGGCACCGATGGCCAGAACGGCGGGCAGTTTGCGACCGCCGACGCGTTAGCGGCCCACATCGCCGGGCTGTGGCCGTCGGCGCCGGGTCGCCCCTACGTGGTCTGTACCGGGGGCGAGCCGCTGTTGCAACTGGACGAGCCGCTAATCGATGCGTTCCACGCTCAGGGTTTTGAGGTGGGAGTGGAAACCAACGGCACGTTGCCGGCACCGGCCGGTATCGACTGGCTGTGTGTCAGCCCGAAAGCCGATGCAGCGGTGGTCATCACCGCCTGTGACGAACTCAAACTGGTTTATCCGCAGCCTTTGGCGATGCCGGAACGGTTCACACACATGAATGCCCGGCATTACTTTCTCTCGCCGATGGCTTCACCGGTTGAGCCGGAGTCCGGTCACGATGCGGTCAAACAGAGCAATACCCGGCGCGCGACCGATTACTGTCTCGCCCACCCTCAGTGGCGACTCACGCTCCAGATGCACAAGCTGATTGGCATCGACTGAGTCGTTTCACGCTCCGACGGTCATACCGGAAAGCGCCGGTTCCGGGGCGTCATTGGCGCGGGTGCGATAATGGCTGGGACTGACGCCGGTCCAGCGTTTGAAAGCGCGGGTGAAATTGGCCGCATCGGCATACCCGAGGGCATCAGCGATCTGTCCCAGGTTCATGCTGGTTCGGGTTAACAGCGCCCGGGCCCTTTCGAGCCGGACCTCATCCACCAGCGCCTGATAGCGACAGTTTTCTTCATGCAGGCGGCGCTTCAGGGTTCGTTCCGAGACGAACAGGGTATGGGCCACCCGGGCGAGCCCCGGTGGAAACGGATGACCGCTCTCGATGACCCGGCGCACCCGCACGGCGAATCCGGCGTCGCGGTTCAGTTGCTGCAGTGCGTCCTCGCATTGGGCCCTTGACGAGGCCGCCAGGCGTTCATCACTGAACCGCAAGGGCGCGGCAAGTTCGCTGGCAGGAATGACCAGGGCGTTATCGTCCGCCCCGAAACAGACCGGCACCGGGATTTGCTGTCGGAAACGGTGGAAGTAGCCGGGCTCCTTGCCCTCTCGCCGAATGCACGCGCCGGTGATCGGGGCGTCCAGCAGCTGATTGCTCATGACCACGCAGCCGTACAGAACGGCGTCCAGGATAAAGCCCTGGAGGGGACCGAGGTCGCTGTCGCAGACGATCCGGAATACAGCCTGATCGCCCTCAGCAACCTGTTCTACGCTCAGATGGGGCGCCCGCAGAGTCAGGTAACGGGCCATCAGTTCGAGCGCTTCGTCCAGGGTTTTGCTGCTTACCACGGCGGTGCCCAACGCCCCGTGCAATTTCATCCTGAGCTTGCCGGCCAGCATGATGCCCAGACCGGGTTCACCGCTTTCGATGATGGCCCGGGTCACAAATTCCGTGGCCTGGGTCTGGGTCACCCGCAATTCCGGCGACTGGAGCCGGCTGGGGTCAAGTCCGACCTGTCGCAGCAGCGCCCGGTCATCGACACCGGAGGTCCGCAGCAGTTCCGCCAGCAAATGCAGATAGATGGCCGGCAACCCCAAGTCCTTTGCCTGAGCGTCTGACGCGCGCATGGTGAGGTCCCTCGTTTCGTCTTGTTATCACGATGAACCAAGTATGACGCGCGAGGCCACGGCACCCCATGACTTCACTGACGGGTCAACCGGATACGCGGGCCAATCAGGCGCTGATCAGCGGTCGATAAACGCTTTCAGGGCGCGCGCTGAACGTCGGGGTACCTCCAGCATGGGCAAATGGCCTACGCCGCGGTAGAGCTGAATGTCGGCGTTGATGGCGGGTCGTTGGAAGTAGGCGACGCAGGCGGTCGGGGTAATCACGTCCCGGTCGCCCCAGTGCACCTGCAGCGGAATCCGGCTGTCGTGCAGGTAGCGCACGGGGGCATAGGTATCCTTGCCCATATCCGCAAAAATATGACGGTGGGCATCGGTCCGTTTCAGCAGGTCCGGGCCCAGTATGCCGGCCATGACAACGCCCATCGGATTGACCTTGCCATTGCCAACCTGATTGAACATGCGGTAGGCACCGGCCAGGGTGTCCGGAATAAGGATACGGTCGTTGTGATTGCGCACCGGGCGCTGAATATCAACGTCCGGGCCTTCCGGGATGCCAGCGCTGTTCATCAGCACCAGCGAACGGACGCCGGACTCGAGTTGGTGCGCCAGTACCGTAGCGATGGCGCCGCCCATGGAGCTACCCACGAGATGAAGGTTGTCCAGCCCGCGTCCGCACAGCCACTCCCGAAGTCTCGCCGCCTGGGCCTCATAGCCGTAGCTGGCATCGGGCCGGTAATCGCTCTCGCCGAACCCGGGCAGATCGACAGCGAGAATATGCCAGTGCCGTGGCAGCAGTGGAAACCAGGCACCCCAGTTTTCTTTCATCGCGGCAAAGCCGTGAATCAGCACCACCGTCGGCCGGTCCGGTCCCGGCTGGCCGCGCTCCAGCCAGACCATCCGGTGCTGGTCTATCTGGGCTTCATGACGGGTCATGCGCTGCAGCCAGCGGTGGCTTGTGCGGGCCAGAGGCCAGAGATTGGGCATCATAAACATCACCGTTGATTGGGTTATCGAACCGACAGTCTAGCGATTCGTTCGGCTAACGCCTTGGCTAGCCGGACCGACCGGTCCCGTCAGCCATGTCAGCACACAGCCGGCTCGCTGACGCCCTCATCGCGACCGCTACAGCGCAAGATCGACAATCACCGGATCGTGGTCGGAGGAGCGCCACGGGAACGCCGAAGCCGCTGCGACCGGGACTCGGGCAGACGCGTAGCCAAGGGCCGAGGGTTCGTCGGAATTGACTGCCCAAAGGCGCGCATCCTTGACCCGGTGGAGCAAGTCGGGGCTGGCCAGACCGTAGTCCAGCGTGCCGGCCCGGCCCCGGAAGCGGAAGCTGTGACGGTCAAGGCCGTGAAAATGGCGGACCAGGTCGGTAAAGCCCGCGCTGGCCAGCTCGGACAGCGGTGTCTCCCGGGCATAGCTGTTCAGGTCACCGGTGATCAGCGTACCGGCCAGCGCCGGCACCTCGGGCAGGTTCCGGGCCCAGGTCGCAAGCTGCGTGGCCGCTTTGACCCGGGCGGCGACATAGCAGCCCTGGCCATCACCACGATCGCGGTTGCCACCGCGGGCTCCGTGGCAGCGCTTGGATTTGAAGTG
>JAWVWU010000028.1:0-11456 GCA_033723595.1 Marinobacter sp.
AGATGGTCATGCCTGGCGACAACGTCAAGTTGGACGTCACCCTGATTGCACCGATTGCAATGGAAGAAGGTCTGCGCTTCGCGATTCGTGAAGGTGGCCGTACCGTTGGTGCAGGGGTTGTTGCAAAGATCGTCGAGTAAGTGCGCTGAAATACACCGCCTTTCGGGGCGGTGTCGGTGCAGGCCAGTAGCTCAATTGGCAGAGCAGCGGTCTCCAAAACCGCAGGTTGGGGGTTCGATTCCCTCCTGGCCTGCCATTTTTTAATCTTCCGGATACATAAGCTGATTCCTATGGGGTCAAAAGCCGAACACGCAACCAGTCGTTTTGATGCAGTGAAGTGGCTGGCTGTATTTGCGTTGATAGCCGTCGGTGTCGTCGGCAATCAGTATTTTGGTGCGGAGTCAGTGCTCTATCGAGTGCTGGCTCTTGTTGCGCTTGGTCTGGTGGCGGCCTTCATTGGTCTTCAGACAGATCGCGGTCGGCGTTTTGCGACTTTGTTGAAAGAAGCTCGCGTAGAAATACGCAAAGTGGTTTGGCCTACACGGCCGGAACTGGTGCAGACAACGATGATCGTTGTGGTGTTTGTTCTGGTGGTGGCGCTTCTTTTGTGGGCTATGGACTCGCTGATCAGTATGCTGGTCTCAGGGCTTATTGGGTAAAAGGAGTGGTTAATGGCTAAGCGCTGGTACGTGGTTCATGCGTATTCTGGCTTTGAAAAGCAGGTTATGCGCGCGCTGAGAGAGCGCGTGACGCTGGACGGCATGGAGGATCACTTCGGTGAGATTCTGGTGCCGACCGAAGAAGTCGTCGAGATGCGGGATGGCAAGAAGCGCAAGAGCGAGCGAAAGTTCTATCCGGGATACGTACTTGTCCAGATGGAAATGGACGATAGTAGCTGGCATTTGGTGAAAAATACGCCTAAAGTGCTCGGCTTCATCGGTGGAACCAAAGACAAGCCTGCGCCGATAACCGAAAAAGAAGCGGATGCCATTCTGCGTCGGGTTGAGAGCGGTGTTGATAAGCCCAAGCCCAAGACGTTGTTTGAGCCCGGCGAAATTGTTCGCGTTACCGAAGGTCCGTTTGCGGACTTCAACGGTGTCGTTGAGGAAGTCGACTACGACAAGAGTCGAGTCAAGGTTGCTGTCCTTATCTTTGGCCGGTCAACGCCGGTTGAGCTGGAGTTTGGTCAGGTCGAGAAAGACTGATCAGCGACTGACATGCTGAGGGCTCGCGCGCTACGGTGACGCGGGCTTTTTGTGTCTGCACTTCGCAGTTGTTTAAACAGGGGAGCCGAAAGGCGCTTGCACCCACCAGGAGAAAATCATGGCCAAGAAAATCGATGCTTATATCAAGCTTCAGGTTGCCGCTGGCAAAGCCAACCCGAGTCCGCCCGTCGGTCCGGCGCTGGGTCAGCGCGGTGTTAACATCATGGAATTCTGTAAGGCGTTCAATGCCCAGACTCAGGACGTAGAGCCCGGGTTGCCGATTCCAGTGGTTATCACTGTTTACAGTGACCGCAGCTTCACCTTTATTACCAAGACACCGCCGGCGCCCGTTCTGCTCAAGAAGGCAGCGGGTATCAAGAGTGGCTCCGCACGTCCGAACACCGACAAGGTGGGCACCGTCACGCGCGCCCAGCTTGAAGAGATTGCCAAGACCAAAGAGCCTGATCTGACCGCAGCGGACATGGACGCAGCCGTACGCACCATCGCCGGCACAGCCCGTAGCATGGGCCTGAAAGTGGAGGGCCTGTAACATGGCAAAGCTTAGCAAGCGTCAAAAGATGATCCGGGAAAAAGTCGACAGCGCCCGTGCCTACAGTGTAGATGAGGCGGTCGCTCTGTTGGCCGAGCTCGGTCAGTCGGTCAAGTTCAACGAGTCAATTGATGTCGCGATCAACCTGGGCGTCGATGCACGTAAATCCGATCAGGTGGTTCGCAGCAGTACAGTTCTGCCTCGTGGTACTGGCAAGTCCGTTCGGGTTGCCGTCTTTACCCAGGGCGCAAACGCCGAGAAAGCGACCGCCGCCGGTGCTGATATCGTCGGGATGGATGATCTCGCCGAGGAAGTCAAAAAGGGCAATCTGGACTTTGACGTGGTCATTGCGACTCCGGACGCCATGCGTGTGGTCGGTCAGTTGGGTCAGATTCTCGGTCCTCGCGGCCTGATGCCGAACCCGAAGGTGGGTACGGTGACTCCGGACGTCGAAACGGCTGTGAAGAATGCCAAAGCCGGTCAGGTCCGTTACCGGACTGACAAAAACGGCATCATTCATTCGCCGTTGGGCAACATTGAATTCGCCGCCGATGCGATCAAGGAAAACCTTGAAGCGCTCATCGCGGACCTGAAAAAGGCCAAGCCGTCATCGTCGAAGGGCGTGTACCTGAAGAAGGTCACTATCTCTTCAACCATGGGGCCTGGCCTGACTATCGATCAAAGCGGTCTGGCAATTTAATCGCTGCGATCGGTAGGCACTTTGTAGTCTGGGCGGAAGCCAAGGCTGTCAAAGACCGCAGGCCCCCGAGGCTGGCTATCAGCCACAAGGGTTAAAGTAACGCCTGCGCAGACGGTGTGAAGACGTTCTCTCTGAACCCAAACACCGTTAGGCGCCCGCAAGGGCAATGATGGGTTTGCTGACGACCAGTCAGCGAAATCGAGGAGAAATCCAGTGGCAATTAGACTCGAAGACAAGAAAGCGATCGTCGCTGAAGTCAACGAGACTGCCGGTGGTGCTCTGTCTGTCGTACTGGCCGATTACCGTGGTATCACCTCCGGTGATATGACGGCACTGCGTGCAAAGGCTCGCGCTGAGCAGGTTCGTCTGAAGGTTGTTCGTAACAACCTGGCGAAACTGGCCATCGTGGGAACCGAGTTCGAGTGCATCAAAGATGTATTGGTCGGCCCGACAATTCTGGCGTTCTCTATGGAAGATCCCGGGGCGGCCGCGCGGCTGCTGAAGGATTTTGCAAAAGAGAAAGAGGTTTTTCAGATCAAAGGTCTGGCCGTCGGCGGTGAGCTGATGGGTGCCGACCAGATTGATCGCCTCGCTAAGCTTCCGACACGCCACGAGGCGTTGACGATGCTGGCAGCCGTCACACAGGCACCGATTACCAAGCTTGCACGCACTTTGAACGAAGTACCGACCAAAGTAACCCGTGCGGTAGCGGCAGTTCGCGACCAGAAGCAAGAAGCTGCTTGATTCTGTTGAACACCATATTTATTTTTTTGGGAGAAAGTCATGGCTCTGTCTAACGACGATATTTTGAACGCAATTGCAGAAATGAGCGTAATGGACGTAGTTGCGCTGGTTGAAGCAATGGAAGAAAAATTCGGTGTATCTGCTGCCGCAGCAGTTGCTGCCGCGCCGGCTGCTGCTGGCGATGCCGGTGCTGCCGCTGAAGAGCAGACCGAATTTGACGTTATTCTGACCGGTCCTGGTGAGAAGAAAGTCAACGTGATCAAGGCTGTTCGCGAGCTGACAGGTCTTGGCCTGAAAGAAGCGAAGGAAATGGTTGATAGCGCACCTTCCACCATCAAGGAAGCCGCTAGCAAGGCCGATGCTGAAGAAGCCAAGAAGAAGCTTGAGGAAGCAGGCGCTTCAGTTGAGCTCAAGTAAGAGCTCGCTGTTGATCGTCGCCGTGCCCTAGGCATGGATAGGCTGGTGGCCATGCGCCGCCGGCCTTTTTCTGTTGTATATGCTATAGAGATGGTGGTCCCGATTTGAAAGACAGCTATCGCTATAACCTACAGCCCACGTCTTGTTCAAGACGGCGCAGTAAGCCGAGCAATTCGGCCCCGAAGCAGGAAAATGGTTGCTTCTTGATACCAGGTATCAGGTCTAAAGCTGGGGAATGCAGATGACTTACTCCTATACAGAGAAAAAGCGGATTCGCAAAGATTTTAGCAAGTTGCCTTCCGTGATGGATGTCCCCTATTTGCTGTCTATTCAGCTGGATTCATATCGGGACTTCCTGCAAATGGAAGCCGCTGCCGATGCGCGTCGGGAAACCGGCTTGCACGCAGCATTCAAATCCGTATTCCCGATTGTCAGTTATTCTGGCAACGCGGCGCTCGAATACGTGAGCTACCGCATTGGCGAGCCGGTATTTGATGTCAAGGAATGCCAGCTACGGGGCGTGACGTACGCAGCGCCGCTGCGGGTTAAAGTACGTCTGATTATTTATGACAAAGAATCGTCCAACAAGGCGATCAAAGACATCAAGGAACAGGAAGTCTACATGGGCGAAATGCCCCTGATGACTGAAAACGGCACCTTTGTCGTGAACGGCACTGAGCGGGTTATCGTATCCCAGTTGCATCGTTCGCCGGGTGTGTTCTTTGATCACGACAAGGGTAAGACCCACTCCTCCGGCAAACTGCTGTATTCGGCTCGGGTAATCCCCTACCGTGGGTCCTGGCTGGATTTCGAGTTTGACCCGAAAGATTGTGTGTTTGTGCGCATCGACCGTCGCCGGAAACTGCCGGCGTCCATTCTGCTGCGTGCACTCAGCTTTACCTCCGAGCAAATGCTCGACATGTTCTTCGACACCAGCAAATTCCGCATCGGTGCAGAAACCTGCAAGCTGGAACTGGTGCCGAGTCGTCTGCGCGGTGATATCGCGACCTTCGATATCAAGGACAAAGACGGCAGCGTGATCGTCGAGGAAGGACGCCGGGTGACTGCGCGTCATATCCGTCAGTTGGAGAAGTCCGGCATTACCGAACTGGAAGTGCCAACTGAATACCTCTACGGTCGGGTCATCGCCAAGGATATGGTTGACACCAAAACCGGCGAAGTGCTGGTTGAGTGCAATACCGAGCTGACCGACGAAGTGGTCGAGAAGATCCTCGGCGCGGGTATCGATAACATCGAAACCCTGTACACCAACGATCTCGACTGCGGTCCGTTCATGTCGGACACCCTGCGCATTGATCCTACCCGCACGCCCCTTGAGGCGCTGGTCGAGATCTACCGCATGATGCGCCCGGGCGAGCCGCCAACCAAAGAATCGGCGGAAAACCTGTTCAACAATCTGTTCTTCTCCGAAGAGCGATATGATCTGTCGTCGGTTGGCCGCATGAAGCTGAACCGTCGGCTGGGTCGCGAAGAAAGCACCGGTGAAGGCATTCTGACCAACGATGACATCATTGATGTGCTGCGCACCCTGATCAATATCCGTAATGGACAGGGTAACGTCGATGACATCGATAACCTCGGCAACCGTCGTATCCGGTCCGTGGGTGAGATGGCTGAAAACCAGTTCCGTGTCGGCCTTGTACGTGTTGAGCGGGCCGTGCGTGAGCGTCTGAGCCTCGCCGAAAGCGAAGGCCTGATGCCGCAGGATCTGATCAACGCCAAGCCGGTGGCCGCGGCGGTCAAGGAATTCTTTGGTTCCAGTCAGCTGTCCCAGTTTATGGATCAGAACAATCCATTGTCTGAGGTGACGCACAAGCGTCGTGTGTCGGCACTGGGCCCTGGCGGTCTGACTCGTGAGCGCGCAGGTTTTGAGGTTCGTGACGTGCATCCGACGCACTACGGCCGGGTTTGCCCGATCGAGACACCGGAAGGTCCGAACATCGGTCTGATCAACTCACTGGCGACCTACGCGCGCACCAACTCCTACGGTTTCCTGGAGAGTCCGTACCGCAAAGTAGTTGATGGCGTGGTAACCGACGAAATCGTCTACCTGTCAGCGATCGAAGAGAGCAACTTCAGCATCGCGCAGGCCAGTGCGGCGGTTGATGAAAATAATCGTCTGGTTGACGAGCTGGTCACCGTGCGTCATCAGAACGAGTTCACCGTGACGCCTCCCGAGAACGTCAATTTCAAGGACGTTTCTCCGCGGCAGGTGGTCTCGGTGGCCGCGTCGCTGATTCCGTTCCTCGAGCACGATGACGCAAACCGGGCCCTGATGGGGTCCAACATGCAGCGCCAGGCTGTTCCGACGCTGCGCGCGGACAAGCCGCTGGTCGGCACCGGTATCGAGCGCATTGTGGCGCAGGATTCCGGCGTCTGTGTGACGGCGCGTCGCGGTGGTGTGGTTGAAAGCGTCGACGCGGCCCGTGTGGTCATTCGTGTCAACAACGAAGAAACCGCCGCCGGTGATGCCGGTGTGGACATCTACAACCTGACCAAGTACACCCGCTCAAACCAGAACACCTGTATCAACCAGCGTTCCATCGTAAAACAGGGTGATCTTGTGGCCCGTGGTGACGTGCTGGCAGACGGCCCATCGGTCGATCTGGGTGAGCTGGCGCTCGGTCAGAACATGCGCATCGCGTTCATGCCCTGGAACGGCTACAACTTCGAGGACTCTATTCTGGTGTCCGAGAAGGTGGTTCAGGAAGACCGATTCACCACGATTCACATTCAGGAGCTGACCTGTGTCGCTCGTGATACCAAGCTCGGCAGTGAAGAAATTACCGCTGATATTCCGAACGTGGGTGAGAGTGCGCTGTCCAAGCTGGATGAGTCCGGTATCGTCTATATCGGCGCCGAAGTCGGCCCGGGTGACATTCTGGTCGGCAAGGTGACACCGAAAGGTGAAACCCAGCTGACGCCAGAAGAGAAACTGCTACGTGCGATCTTCGGTGAGAAGGCGTCGGATGTGAAAGACACATCCAGCCGCGTCTCCACCGGTACCCGTGGCACCGTGATCGATGTGCAGGTCTTCACCAGAGATGGTATTGAAAAGGATCAGCGCGCACTGGCCATCGAGAAAGAGCAGCTCGACAAGTACCGCAAGGACCTGAAGGACGAGTACCGCATCGTTGCGGGGGCGACCTTCGAGCGTCTGATGAGTGCGCTGGTCGGACAGGAAGTCATCAGTGGTCCCGGTCTCAAGAAGGGCGCCAAGCTGGATGAGGAATACTTGTCCGGGCTGACCTCTGACGACTGGTTCAAGCTGCGCTTGAAGGACGACGGTCTCAACGAGCTGCTGGAGAAGTCCGAGCAGGGCCTGGAAGATCGCAAGAAAGAGCATGAAGAGCGGTTTGAGGACAAAAAGCGCAAACTGCAGCAGGGCGATGATCTGGCGCCGGGTGTGCTGAAAATCGTCAAGGTGTATCTGGCTATCAAGCGCCGTATTCAGCCGGGCGACAAGATGGCTGGTCGTCACGGTAACAAGGGTGTTATTTCCGCAGTTAAACCCGTGGAAGATATGCCCTATGACGAGCAGGGTAATCCGGTCGACATCGTGTTGAACCCGCTGGGCGTCCCGTCGCGGATGAACGTTGGTCAGGTGCTTGAAACGCACCTGGGCGCCGCCGCCAAGGGCCTCGGGGTCAAGATCAACACCATGCTGGAAGAGCAGCGCAAGGTGCTCGACATCCGCAAGCTGCTGGATCAGATCTACAACCACAGTGATCAGGTCAACCGGGTCGATCTCGATAGCCTGAACGACGCTGAGGTGCTTGAGCTGGCCAGTAACCTGCGAGACGGTGTGCCGATGGCTACCGCGGTATTCGACGGCGCCAAGGAAGCCGAAGTCAAGCACATGCTTGAGTTGGCGGACATGGATCCGAGTGGCCAGATTACGCTGTATGACGGGCGTACAGGCGATGCATTTGATCGACCGGTAACGGTGGGTTACATGTACATCCTGAAGCTGAACCACCTGATCGATGACAAGATGCACGCGCGCTCGACCGGCTCGTACAGTCTTGTGACCCAGCAACCGCTGGGCGGTAAGGCGCAGTTCGGTGGTCAGCGCTTCGGTGAGATGGAAGTGTGGGCGCTGGAAGCCTACGGTGCGGCGTATACGCTGCAGGAAATGCTCACCGTGAAGTCTGACGATGTGAACGGTCGGACCAAGATGTATAAGAACATTGTCGATGGTGACCATCGTATGGAGCCGGGCATGCCCGAGTCCTTCAACGTTCTTGTCAAGGAAATCCGCTCGCTGGGTATTGACATCGAGCTGGAATCCGACTGAGCCGAATTGTTTTTTGGCAGCGTGAGCGGGCACCGGCCGGTGCCCGCCCGAGATTAACGCCATCCGGAGCTGTTACTGATGAAAGATTTATTGAATCTTCTCAAGAGCCAGAACCAGAAGCAGGAATTCGACGCCATCCGTATTGGACTGGCTTCTCCTGATATGATTCGCTCATGGTCCTTTGGTGAAGTGAAAAAGCCAGAGACCATCAACTACCGTACGTTCAAGCCTGAGCGTGACGGTCTTTTCTGTGCCAAGATTTTCGGCCCGATCAAGGACTACGAGTGCCTGTGCGGCAAATACAAGCGGCTCAAGCATCGCGGCGTAATCTGTGAGAAATGCGGCGTTGAAGTGGCGCTGGCCAGTGTGCGTCGTGAGCGTATGGGCCACATTGAACTGGCGAGTCCGGTTGCGCACATCTGGTTCCTGAAGTCGCTGCCGTCCCGTATCGGTCTGATGCTGGACATGACCCTGCGTGATATCGAGCGCGTTCTGTACTTCGAATCCTTCATCGTGATCGATCCGGGTATGACGACGCTGGAGCGCGGTCAGTTGCTCAATGACGAGCAGTACTACGAGGCGCTGGAAGAATTTGGTGACGAGTTCGACGCCCGCATGGGTGCCGAAGCCGTCAAGGCGTTGCTGGAAGACATCGACCTGCAGGCGGAAGTTGACGCGCTGCGTGAAGAAATTCCCCAGACCAACTCCGAGACCAAGATCAAGAAGTTCAGCAAGCGCCTGAAAATTCTTGAGGCATTCCTTAACTCGGGTAACCGTCCGGGCGACATGATCATGACGGTCCTGCCGGTTCTGCCGCCGGATCTGCGACCGCTGGTTCCCCTGGATGGCGGCCGTTTTGCGACCTCGGATCTGAACGATCTGTATCGCCGGGTCATCAACCGGAACAACCGCCTCAAGCGTCTGCTGGAGCTGAATGCGCCGGATATCATCGTGCGCAACGAGAAGCGGATGCTGCAGGAAGCCGTGGATGCACTGCTGGACAACGGCCGTCGTGGTCGTGCCATTACCGGCACCAACAAGCGGCCGTTGAAGTCGCTTGCGGATATGATCAAGGGCAAACAAGGCCGTTTCCGTCAGAACCTGCTGGGTAAGCGGGTCGACTATTCCGGTCGGTCGGTCATCGTGGTCGGTCCGTATCTGCGTCTGCATCAGTGCGGTTTGCCCAAGAAAATGGCGCTGGAGCTGTTCAAGCCGTTTATCTTCGCCAAGCTTGAGCACCGTGGTCTGGCCACGACGATCAAGGCTGCCAAGAAAATGGTTGAGCGTGAAGAGGCTGTGGTCTGGGATATCCTGGACGAGGTCATTCGCGAGCACCCGATCATGCTGAACCGTGCCCCGACCCTGCACCGTCTGGGTATCCAGGCGTTCGAGCCGGTACTGATCGAAGGCAAGGCCATTCAGCTTCACCCGCTGGTTTGTGCTGCCTATAACGCCGACTTCGACGGCGACCAGATGGCTGTTCACGTACCGCTGACCCTGGAAGCCCAGCTGGAAGCCCGTGCGTTGATGATGTCCACCAACAACGTGCTGTCGCCGGCCAACGGCGAGCCGATCATCGTGCCGTCCCAGGACGTGGTTCTGGGTCTGTACTACATGACCCGTGAGCGCAAGAACGCCAAAGGCGAAGGCATGGTCTTCGCAGACACCAAAGAGGTGCATCGCGCCTACGGTGCCGGCAAGGTCGATCTGCAGGCCAAGATCCGCGTGCGCGTCAAAGAAGTTCGCACCAGTGAAGACGGTGAGCTCAGCGAGCACCGGGGCATTGTTGATACCACGGTTGGTCGTGCACTGCTGTTCGATATCGTTCCTGACGGCATGGCTTTCGATATCGTTAACCGGCCGATGGTCAAAAAGGCGATTTCAAACCTGATCAACGTCTGCTACCGCACCGTTGGTTTGAAGGAATCGGTTATCTTCGCTGACCAGCTGATGTATACCGGTTTTCATTACGCCACGGTGTCCGGTACCTCGATCGGGGTGAACGATTTCGAGATCCCGCCGGAAAAATACGAGATGGTGGACGCCGCTGACGAGGAAGTTAAGGAAATCGAGACTCAGTACGCTTCCGGTCTGCTTACGCAGGGTGAGAAGTACAACAAAGTCATCGATATCTGGTCCCGTGCCAACGATAAAGTGTCCAAGGCAATGATGGAGCGCCTGTCGAAAGAGCAGGTCATCGGTGAAGACGGCAAGCCCGTGAAGGGTGAGGACGGCGAATACCTGATGCAGGAGTCGTTCAACTCGGTCTACATGATGGCGGATTCCGGCGCCCGGGGTTCGGCTGCCCAGATTCGCCAGCTCGCCGGTATGCGCGGTCTGATGGCCAAGCCAGACGGCTCGATCATCGAGACGCCGATCACGGCAAATTTCCGTGAGGGTCTGAACGTACTTCAGTACTTTATCTCGACTCACGGCGCCCGTAAGGGTCTGGCCGATACCGCTCTGAAAACGGCAAACTCCGGTTACCTGACCCGCCGACTGGTCGACGTGTCTCAGGACCTGGTGGTCACCGAGGTGGATTGCGGTACGACCGAAGGTCTGTTGATGACGCCGCACATCGAAGGTGGTGATGTGGTCGTGCCCCTGGGCGACCGTGTTCTCGGTCGAGTGACGGCACGTGACGTGTTCACGCCGACCGACAAGGACAATGCGGTGGTGCCTGCCGGTACGCTGCTGGACGAGAAGACCATTGAAATGGTTGAGCGTGCCGGCGTAGACGAGATCTGGGTACGTTCCGCCATCAGCTGTGAGACCAAGCACGGCGTCTGTGCCAGCTGCTACGGCCGCGACCTGGCTCGTGGTCACCTGGTCAATGTGGGTGAAGCGGTGGGTGTTATCGCTGCTCAGTCCATCGGCGAGCCGGGTACCCAGCTCACCATGCGGACCTTCCACATTGGTGGTGCGGCCAGCCGGGCGTCCGCTGTGGACAACATTCAGGTCAAGCACGGTGGTACCGTTCGCCTGCACAACCTCAAGTCGATCGAACGCAGTGATGGCACGCTCGTTGTGGTATCGCGGTCGTCTGCGCTGGCTGTTGCCGACGAGCAGGGCCGCGAGCGTGAGTGGTACAAGCTGCCCTACGGTGCGATGCTGACCGTCAAGCACGGCGACGAAGTAGAAGCCGGCCTGGCCGTCGCCAAGTGGGATCCGCATACCCACCCGATCATTGCCGAGGCTGAAGGTGTAGCCAACTTCGTCGGTATGGATCAGGGCATCACTGTACGCACCCAGACCGATGAGTTGACCGGCCTGTCGACGGTTCAGGTCATCGATCAGAAGGAGCGTCCGGCGGCTGGCAAGGACATCCGTCCGATGGTCCAGGTGCTCGACGAGAAAGGCGAGGAAGTCGTGTTGCCAGGTGGAAGCCCGGCCCAGTACTTCCTGCCGGCAAACGCCCTGATTACGTTGAGTAACGGTGGGCGCGTCGAGCTGGGTGATGTTGTTGCCCGTATCCCGCAGGAGAGTTCGAAGACCCGGGATATCACCGGTGGTCTGCCTCGC
>JAWVWU010000029.1:0-11105 GCA_033723595.1 Marinobacter sp.
AACATCGGTGGCAAGTCCTTCAGCGACTACGCCGGCTACGCCGACGGCTACATCTACGACATTGCTATTCCGGGGTGTAGCACCAACGGACGGGTGTTTGTCGGTCAGCGGCGGGAGGCCTTTGCGGTCAACCTCGGCGAAATCTTCGACCTGGTCAACACCAACCCGCTGGGCGCACGCGATGCCGAGGGTGCCGGCGACCTGGCTGACAAGAACGTCACCTCCTTCGCACTGGAAGTCCCCACCAGCTGCGTGACCGGAGCGGCCCAGAACAGCGGCGGTGACCCGGTCATCGGTGCCTGGACCACCGCAAGCCTGCCCCAGGCCCGGGTCCTCAACCCGGCGCCCAGCGCGACCGGAAAGGGCGCAACCGTCAGTGGCGGCGCCTATACCCAGGTCTCCCGCCTCGGCATGCCCCTGGTCAACGAAGTGGTTATCGGCCTGAAGGACAAGGACGCTTTCAACGCCAGCGAGCCCAAGGATGATGGTCAGTTTATCGACTACGTGACCAATCCGACCTTGCCGGAGCTGCTGGAAGTGCTGTTCGGCGTCACCGCACCCAACAACTTCCCGCGCACCGATCTGATTGCCGCGTTCCTGACCGGAATCGACAGTGTTAACCAGCCCGTGGGTGTAACGCCTTCCGAAATGCTCCGCCTCGACCCGGCCATTCCGGTCACGGCAGCGGGATCCCAGAATGACCTGGGCGTACTGGGTGGCGACAACGCCGGCTTCCCCAACGGACGGCGTCCGGTGGATGACGTGGTGGATATTTCCCTGCGGGTTGCCATGGGTGTGCTGGTCAACAGCACGGACGCTCCGGATGGCCAACTGGCCTACACCGATGGCGTACAGCTGGATCCCACAACCCTGCGGACAACCTTCCCATACCTGGCTACTCCGCTGGCCGGCTCACCGAACTAAGGGAGAACGTCCTATGAAAACCCTGTGGCAATTATCAGGTGTTGCAGCGCTGGCGCTGGTTCTGGCTGGCTGCTTCGGCAACAACGGAAGTAACGGTACGGCCGACAACGGCAATGGCATGACGCCCAAAGTGGACTTCACAACCTTTGTGAAAAACCAGATCAACAACCCGACCGTTGATCGTGACCCGGTCAGCGTCAACAACAAGGAGTTTGTCTTTAATGACCAGGACAACGAGCAGGCCTACAACGATCTGTTCTGAGTTGCCCGGGCGTCTGCATCAGCTCCTGTTGTGCCGGGGGCTGATGACCCTTGTACCTGCCCTTCGGGGCAGGTTTTTTGCGGGCGCTCTGCTGTTGGCCACGGCACCCATGACTCACGCGGCGATCGCGCCGATCCAGACCGGCTTCGCCGACGACGAGATTCTGGTGACGCTGCCGAAACTGCCGACACCCTCAAGCATAACCGATGTCAGCCAGCGCACCGTGGACGAGCTGGCTGATGAGATCCAACAGGACATCGCCGACGCCCGCGGCCAGGGCGATCCGCGTTTTCTTGGCTATGCCGAACGCCTGCTGGACGCCCTTCCGGATGAGCGAATGACCGACCGCCTCCGGGTTCTGAAAGCAACCTGGCTGCAAAGCCTGCATCGTTTCGATGACGCCCGGGCGGAGCTGGAAACGGTTCTGAATAACCCTGACGCTCAGCGCAGAAACCGCATTCAGGCCTTGCTGACGTTGGCCAACCAGGAGGCGGTCCAGGGTCACTATGACAAGGCGGCCGCAGCCTGTGACCGGCTGATGGCGACCTATTCAGGCCTGATTGCCCAGAGCGCCGTTGCCCTGGTCCAGGCCCGCACGGGGCACGCCGACACCGCCTACCAGTCTTTACAGCGGGCACTGGAGGGCCAGCCCCGGACCGGACCGGTCGCGCGGGCCTGGGTTGAGGGTACGCTCGGTGATCTGGCCGCGCAGCTGGGATTGCCAGCCGCCGAGCAGCACTGGCGCAAAACGCTTCAGCTGGACCCGACCGATCTCTACAGCCGTGCAGCCTACGTTGACTGGCTGATCCAGCGCCAACGGTATTCCGAGGCGCTGGCACTGACCAAAGGTTATGAGAAAGTTGATCCGCTGGCGGTCGCGCGGACCATCGCGCTGACGGCCGCGGGCCTGCCTGAAGCCCGCGCCATGACCGACCGCATGAATGAGCGCTTCCGGGAAGCCCGCTGGCGCGGCAACCTGCTGCACAAGCGAGACTATGCCCGTTACCTGCTCGATATCGCCGGTGACCCTGAAGAAGCCCTGGTCTGGGCCCGCAAGAACTGGGTCACCCAGCGTGAACCCCTGGACACGCGTCTGCTGCTCAGAGCTGCCCTGGCCGCCGGGGATCAGGACACCCTCCAGGCAACCCGCGACTGGCTTGCCGGTCACCATCAGCAAGATGCCCGCTACCCGGAGCGCCAGCCATGACACAGCCAAACCGATGGCTTTTCGTACTGGTCGCCATGCTGGCCAGCTGCCCCGTCTGGGCCCACAAATCCAGCGACAGTTTTATTTATCTGGATCAGCGCACCCCCGGCGCGACCACCCTGCGGGTGGATATGGCGCTGCGGGACCTGGCGCTGGTCGTTGCCCTGGATCGCAACGGTGATCAGCAGGTCAGTGGCGCCGAGCTGCGACAGGCCCGGAGCGCGATCACCCGCTATTTTGGTCAGGGTATCCAACTGGCCAGCGCAGGCGGGTCGTGCCACCTGAACGGCCTCGCGTGGGGCCTTTCCCATCACAGCGACGGGCCCTATGCCGCCGCTCGCTACGCCATTGACTGCCCGAACGGCGAACCGGCCAGCTCGCTGACCTACACCCTGCTGTTTGACGTGGACCCACAGCACCGGGGCCTGGTTCAACAGCGTACCGCGCAGGGTGAACAACTGGCCGTGGTCGGACCGGACCAGCCGACCCTCACACTCACCCAAAGCCAGCCCTCCCTGCTGTCGACGTTTGCGGCGTATCTGCAGCAGGGCATCATTCATCTGTTGCTGGGGTACGACCACATTCTGTTCCTGCTGGTCCTGATTCTACCCTCGTCACTACCGCGCCCGTCGTCGACTGAGTCTCAGGGCGAACGCCGACTGGGTCGGCGGTTGCTGGAACTGACCGGCATCGTCACGTCATTTACGCTCGCCCATTCGGTCACCCTCGCGCTGTCGGCCCTTAACGTGATTCGTCCGCCCTCGGCCCTGATCGAGACCCTGATTGCCCTGTCCATTGCCGTGACCGCCATCA
The DNA here is from genome assembly GCA_033723595.1 of Marinobacter sp. Lineage (GTDB taxonomy): Bacteria > Pseudomonadota > Gammaproteobacteria > Pseudomonadales > Oleiphilaceae > Marinobacter. Next base: position 3,207 of record JAWVWU010000029.1, read on the forward strand.
ACGTGTTCTGGCCGGTTCTGGGCCGCAGACACTGGCGACTGGCGTTTGGCTTCGGGCTGATTCACGGGTTCGGGTTCGCCTCCGTGCTGGCCGACCTGACCAGCGGCACCTCGCAGAAGGTACTGGCGCTGGCGGGCTTCAACAGCGGCGTGGAAATCGGCCAGCTCATGGTACTGGGCGTGATCTTTCCGTTGCTGTACTGGCTGGGCAACCGACCGCTCTACCAGCGGGCGGCCGTTCCTCTGATGGCCCTTGCGGTGACGCTGATAAGCCTCTACTGGGTGCTGCAACGGGCGCCCGGCATCTGGGCGTAGCGGATTAGAGGGTACTGGCTTTACAGAGTGTTCCGGGCAGGCTGCCGGCCCAGTGCAGGGCCTGGAACGGCGGGATCACCCCGGGGCTGGTCCCGCTCGCCCCGGGTGATCAATGTTCAGTGCAGGGCACGGAGTTGGCGAGGGTAGAGCGCGGCACTGACTTCAGGCTCCTCCAGCAGGTCGGCCAGTTCCCGATCCACGTCGGTCTCTTCACCTTCCTCGGGCAAAGGTTCGAACAGCGTGTTGAGCCAGGTGGCGGCGCCGGGCGCTTCTTCACGATCGTAATCGGTCGACAGGGCACGGATGCGCTTGAATCCGATGATGCGCTGATGACGCGGATCGCGAATCTGCTCAAAGCCGCGCCAGTATATCCGGTCGCGGGTGTGGAGCTGGACGAACAGCGTGTCGATCGGGTCAGCACCCTCATCGACCGAGGCGTCTTCGCCCTTGTTGCGAATGGTTGTCCAGGCCGGATACAGCACCGCAACCGCGTCGCCTTCGACGTGCTCACGTGCCGCACGCAGGATCAGAGCCCAGCGCGCCTTGTCGGCATCGGTCTCCAGTGAGTTGATGGGCAAGTCGTAGCTTTGATCGCTGGACAGGACAATGGCCATCATGGGAGCGTCGAGTTCTCCCATGGCTTCCGCCTGCGCTACGGATACCAGTTCATCGATTGCCATCGGTTGGATCATCATAATACTCGCCTCCTCGATGCCATCAGAGACTGCTGCAAACCGAGTGCGCCTGGTCACGAAGCGCCGGAGATCAAGCCCGGGCGCCCACCCGACCTGTCGAGCGACGCTTGCTGGCTGATATCCGTGATGCCTGACCCTCGCACGTCACCGTTTGCGACAGTCCCGTTATGGGTGGCCGGGTATTCGCGCCACCCTCATGCACAGCATAGCCTGTTCCCGTCGGAAAGATAAGGAACCCGGTTATGCGCCGTGTCCGGGCCGTTTTCAGTACCCACGCTCAGTTCGCTCATAGTGGGCAAACCACGGGTTTGCCTCCTCCAGTTGCGCGGCCAGCTGCAACAACACCGCCTCGCCACCGTGGGGCGCACCAAACTGGACACCCACCGGCAAGCCCTCCGGTGTCCAGTGCATCGGCACCGACATGGACGGCGTCCCCGTGAGGTTGCTCATCTGGGTGAACGGTGTCCGCGCCAGACTTTCCAGCGCCAGCTCATCGACCTGGCCACTCTTGTGAACCAGGCGGCCGGCTTTCAGTAACAGCATCAGCCGGGAAATCAGCTGCAGGTATTTCGGTGTCGCCAGCTGGCCGATGCGCGCCGGCATCTGGCCGGTGCTCGGACACAGGTACAGATCATAGCTGCCGAAAAACACGCCCAGAGCTCTGGCAAACTCATTCCAGCGCTGCCGCATCAGCACGTAGTCTGCCAGAGGCAGGGTATTGCCCAGCATCCCCAGGAGCCGGGTATCCAGCTCAAAATCCCCGGCCTTGGCGCCAAATTCTTGTTGGGCACGGCTCATCATGGCGGCAACTTCGCCAAAATAAAGCCCCAGGTAGCAACGCGCGAGCGCCATGCCATCGAACTCTGGCTTGGCAATCTCCACCCGGTGTCCCAGGTTTTCCAGAATCCGGGCGGTGGACTCCACCGCTTCGATGCAGGCCGGGTCCACGTCAGTGCCATAAGGCGACGCCGTAAACAGTCCGATTTTCAGGGAGGCCGGCGTCTGCTGCATCAGATCCGCATACGGCGCCGAGGCCCGGGGAATCACAAACGGATCACCGGGGGCGGGACCGGCCAGGACATCAAGCATCGCCGCACTGTCCCGCACGGTCCGGGTCACCACATGATCAGACGACGCACCGGTCCAGTGTTCTGCCATATGCGGCCCGAATGAAATACGGCCACGGGACGGTTTCAGACCAAACAGGCCGTTGTAGGCGGCGGGGATGCGTATCGATCCGCCGCCATCGCTCGCGCCCGCCACCGGCACCACACCGGCCGCCACCGCCGCCGCTGAGCCACCACTGGATCCCCCGGGAGTCAGGTTGGTATCCCAGGGATTCAGCGTGGGGCCCCACAGTTCGGGTTCAGTGACGGCCTTAAGCCCCAGTTCGGGGGTGGCGGTGCGGCCGATAAATCGCAAGCCTCCCGCGCGGGCCCGGCGGACGTACTCGGAATCCAGCGTCGGCACATGCCCCAGCAGTGCCCGGCTGCCGTATGTGCAGGGCACCCCGGCCTGCTCCTGCCCCAGGTCTTTCAACAGAAACGGTACCCCGGCCAGTGGCGCCGATTCAGGTACTGCCTGTCGCATCGCGTCCCCGAACTGGGGCTGGCAGATCGCATTGAGCCCTGACACCGCCTTCGCCCGATCGATGGCGGCCTGGCAGACTTCATCCGCACTGACTTCACCCCGCCGGATCAGGTCCGCGAGAGCGACAGCATCGTAGCGCAAATATTCCGATTCTTTCATGAGCTATCCCGTTTTGGTCAATCCCCTTTCGGGGATCAGCATACCGCAACCGGGCATTTATAGAAGAGACTCGATTTTGCGGGTCAGTACCTCATCATCGGGCCGGACCCGGCTGGGAAAATGCCAGACCTTGCCAGAGCGCTGGTCCACCAGATACTTGTTGAAATTCCACTGAGGCTCGCTGCCGCTTCGTTCCGCGAGCGACCGGAACAACGGCACGGCGGCGTCGCCACGAACGCGCTGGGGCGCGGTCATGGTAAAGGTGACCTTGTAATCGACGAAGCACACCTCGGCGGTTTTCTTTTCGCTTTTCGCTTCCTGACGGAAATCGTTCGACGGTACACCGACAATCTCGAACCCCTGGGCATGGTAGCGCTTATACAGTTTTTCCAGCCCGGCAAACTGCCCGGTGTAGCCGCAGAAGCTGGCGGTATTGACGATCAGCAGGGGTTTGTCGCCAAACGCCTCGCAGAGGTTAACCGTCTCTGTCGAACGCAGGCGGTTGAAATCCTGATCCAGCCAGGACGGGCAGTCAGCGAGTGCCGGCATCGACAGTGCCAGACCGGCGATCAACAAGATTACAAATCGGCTAAGCGGGGTAGCTTTCATGGACGTTCCTCCTGCCAGCTTATACGATTTCCGCGATGTAATGGTTTCAACCGCAGGGCCGATCCTCGATGAACATGTGGCACCGGGTGCTCAAGACGATGATACCGCTGACCGTCATGCTGAGCGTGGCGCTGACGGCCCGTGCCGATCAGGAACAGGCGACGGACTGGACAACACTGGTGCGCGAATCTCCCTATTGGGTCAGTCAGGGCGTCTACGGCAATATCACCACCATTCGCCGATGGGTGTTGGCCGGTTCCGGTTATTGCGCCGATACCGATCGTCACATCCTGTTTGGCCTGCGCGGCCATTTCCTCGGCTACATCAACAACGACGGCGGCCGCAAAGCCACCCAGGCCCAGCTCAACCGGACCCGCGCCAAGCTCGCCCGGGAAGGCCGGGTCGACGTCTGGGTACCGGGCGATGAGACCACCACTGGCTACCCGTTTGCACTTGCCTGCGACCAACCTCACGTCAATCTGGACGAATCCATTGCGCGCTACCTGGGCACGCTGCCCTCGGAGCGTATCTGGGGCACCTGGGATGACCTGAGTATCGGCACGGAAAGCGACACCCGGTCCCTGCACGAGGCCCTGACCACCATCTATCAGACGCGACTGCAGCAAAACCGGCTGGACCTGCCCCCGGAACTGCCACGCTACCTCGCCGGGCAGATCCTGATAGAAAGCGGCGGTCAGCAGATGGCCCATTCGGCCGCCGGCGCCCGGGGCATATTGCAGCTGTCTGCCTCGGTGCTCGACGACTGTGATATTCAACCGGACAACTACTGGCATCGGCTGGCCCAGATTGATTGCGCCCTGAAGCTGATGAACCAGAACGCCCGCAACCTGCGACCGGTGTTTGAACAACGCTTCGGCAATCTACCCAGGGACAAACGGGAGCGGCTGTTCACGCTGCTGCTGATCCAGGCCTATCACGGTGGCGTCGGTCGCGTTGAAGCACTGCTTGAAGACGATGTGCTGTCACGACCAGCAGACTATTTTGCTCAGAATCAGGAGCGGTTCAGTGCCGGAGATATTGCGTTCGGGCTGATTTTCCATAATCTGGGACGCGACCGCTTCGGTTTGGCGTCGCTGTACTACGTGGCCGACGTGCAGCTTGCCACAGAAGCCCTCTGCCGGCGCCCAAGGCTTAAAGACACCGGATTCTGCCAGTAGAGAGACCGCCAGCCCGAACCGGCCCCCGACCCCCTGACGCAACGAGCGGAGAAACTGTGGACCTGCCTCTGATTCCTGATGTACTGAGCACCCAGGTTGCTCTGTTCCTGATGGCCTGCTCGGTCGTCACCTCGATGATCACGGCCAGCCTCGGCGCCGGTGGCGGTGTCCTGCTGCTGGTGTTGATGGCCCTGTGGGTGCCGCCAGCCGCGATTATTCCGGTTCACGGGCTTATTCAGCTGGGCTCCAACGTCGGCCGGGCCACCATGACCTTTCGCCGGGTGGACTGGCGGGTGATCGCCGCGTTTGCCCCGGGGGTTGTGGTTGGCGCCGGACTCGGCGCCTGGCTTCTGGTCGCGCTGCCACCGGAAATCTGGCAGCTGACCATTGCCGTGTTCGTGCTCTACCTGTGCTGGGGACCAGCGATGCCGAAACGGGCCTTCGGCGGCGCCGGCATTTTCCTGGCGGCAGGTCTGACCAGTTTCATCAGCCTGTTCGTCGGTGCGTCCGGTCCACTGGTGGCTGCGTTCATCAAACAGATTCACCGGGATCGCTTCACCACGGTCGCCACCTTCGCCACCGCGATGACGCTTCAGCACGCCCCCAAGGCCCTGGTCTTTGGCATGGCCGGCTTCGTGTTTCATCAGTGGATTGTGTTTGTCGCCGGGATGATTGCCTGCGGCTTTGCCGGCACCTGGCTCGGGCTGCATGTGCTGAACAGCCTGAGCAACCAGCGGTTTCACCAGATTTTCAACCTGCTGCTGACCGCTCTGGCGCTAAGGTTGCTCTGGCAGGCGGCCGTGTCAGCCGGAGTCATCAGCTAACCGCGGGCTGATTTGCGACGGCGATGCCAGTCTTCCCAGAGCCCGTTGACCGCCAGCGTCAGCAGGATCAGGCCGCCGCCGGCCAGACTCAACCGGGGTGGCACTTCACCGATAAACAGCCACACCAGCAGCGACCCGATCACCGTCTCGAGCAACAACAACAGGCTGACCTCCGCTGCGGGAAGATAACGGGGACCGATCTGGATCAGCGTCGTCGCCGCCGGCATAAAGCCCAGGCACAACACCATCATCAGCCCGAAATCGCGCCAGCCCGGCCAGACCGCCCCGCCCATGGCGGCGGCCACGACCGTGGTCACAGCCGCCCCGAAGATCAGCATGACACTGGTATCGACGTCCGGACGCGAGCGCGCCACCGCCAGATTGGAGGCCAGCGCAACGGCGGCCAGCGCGGCCATCAGCAAACCCAGGGGACGGCCCTGGCCGAGCTCGCCGACTGCCATCAGTGACGCGCCGCTGACACAGATCAGAATCACCAGCCAGGTGCGGGTCGGCAGTCGCTCACGCCAGACCAGCCAGCCCAGCAGGGCCGCAATCACCGGTGCCGTGTTGAGAATCACCAGTACGTTGCCGGCGGCGGTGTATTTGACCCCGACCACAAAACCGACATTGCTCACGCTGAACGCCAGGGCGCAATACACACCCGACCAGCCGCAGCTGCGGACGACCGCGGGCAGGCGTGTACCGTAGCGCAAGCCGGTAATGAGTCCGAAACCGACCATCAGCCACAGGCCACGCCAGAACAGGAACACCAGCGGCGACACATCGGTGCTCTTGATGATCAGCGAGTCCGGAGAGAGCAACAACACACCGCTGCCGGCGATCAGAAACCCGGTGAGGCGATGCCGCCGCGCCAGATCTGCGTCAGTCATTGTGATATCCCGCTCGGTGCTCCGGGCTGGTATGCTGAGCGTTCCCATTCATCATAACGTGGAGAAACCTCCGTCATGTCCAGTGAAAACCTGCATGCGCCTCGCGAAAGACTCACCGAAGAAACGCTGAACCTTCACCACTGCATCACCTCGATCATGGAAGAACTGGAAGCGGTCGACTGGTACCGGCAGCGGGCCGACGACTGCGACGACCCGTCACTGAAGCAGATTCTGCTGCACAACATGCGCGAGGAAATGGAACACGCCGCCATGTGCATCGAGTGGTTTCGTCGCAACAGCAAGGACTTCGACGGCTACCTGCGGGAGTTTCTGTTCACCGAAGGCGACATTGCCGGCGATCACTGACCCGCTATCCCGGCCACCTCAGGGCCGGGCGATGCCCTCAGCCGGCACCACCACAACCGCATTGCGCCCCTGCGCCTTGGCGGCATAACTGCCTTCATCGGCGCGGGCCATGACTTCCTTGGGCCCGGTGTCGCCGGCGTTGACTTCGGTCAGGCCGATGCTCGTGGTGACCCCGAAGCGTTCACCGTCAGACTCGACGGCCAGTTCCGACACGGCCTGCCGGATCCGTTCGGCAATCTCGCCCGCCCGACGGATGCCGCAGGCCGGCAGTATGATACCGAATTCATCGCCGCCAATGCGGGCGACGAAATCCGACTGGCGCACCGACTCGCTGAACACGTGGGCCAGGTTGCGCAAAAGCTCATCACCCACCAGATGGCCACCCCGGTCGTTGACGGATTTGAAGTAGTCCAGATCAATCAGCATCAGCACACTGGGCGTGGTCAGGTTTTTGGCCTCTCCGATCCACTGCATCAGGAGGTCACCGAACGCCCTGCGATTGTATAGGCCAGTCAGCGCGTCGTGGGTGGCCTCCCAGGAAAGCCGGGCTTCGTGCAGTCGGCGCTCTCGATCGTCTCTGATCACAAACACCAGGCGTTCGGCGTCACTGCCCGGGTTGACCCGAACTATCGTAAGTTCAATATCCAGCAACTGGCCACGGGCGTTGGTTAGCATTAAATCGAGATTTTCCGTCTCATCCAGCGATACAAGCGCCTCACGGGACCAGGCGCCCTGTTCATCGGCCAGGGTTACCAGGTCGAAGACATTGCGGTCCAGACTGTCGGTACCCGTGCCCAGAAAGCTGCAGGCCGCGTCATTGAGGAAACGGATCTGGCCTTGGCTGTCCGTCATCAGCACGCCCTCCTGAAGCACGCCCAGAATGCTTTCCGCCCGGGCCTGTTCAGTTCGTAGCTGGTCTTCGATGGCCATTTCATGGGTGATGTCCCGCACCACCGACATGCTGCCCATGCAAAGCTCCTCGGTTTCAATAGACGAGGTCATCACGTCCACCCAGACCAGCCGCCCGCTGGTCACCGTCTGGACACGCAGGCGTCGCCGGAACACCCGGTGTTGACGCATCGCCTCACGCCAGCCCGACAGCGTCGCCTGACGGTCCTCCCGGAAGATGCCTGCCGCGAGATACTCGCCGCTCACCTGCTCGCTATTCAGACCGATGATGGCTTCCAGGGCCGGATTGACGAAGTCGATACGACCCAGCACATCGGTCTGGACAATACCAATCGGCGCGCGCTGGGACAGTGCCCGGAAGAAGG
>JAWVWU010000030.1:0-11052 GCA_033723595.1 Marinobacter sp.
CCGGTATGCAGCTCAATTACGGGCGCACCACAGCGCACCGCCGCATCAATCTGCACCGGGTCCGGGTCGATAAACAGGGACACCTCGGCGCCGATCCGGGCCAACCGCTCGCAGGCTTTGGCGACCCGGGCCTCCTGGCCTTCGACATCCAGACCGCCTTCGGTGGTCAGCTCTTCCCGTTTCTCGGGTACCAGGCAGACACACGGCGGTCGCACCTGCTCCGCAAAGGCCAGCATCGCATCCGTGACGGCCATTTCCAGATTCATCTTGGCCGTCAACATGTCTTTGAGCATCAACACATCACGATCCTGGATATGGCGACGATCCTCACGGGGATGCAATGTGATCCCGTCGGCTCCGGCCTGCTCGGCGATCAACGCGGCCTGCACGGGATCGGGATAGCGGGTCCCGCGGGCCTGCCGCAGCGTGGCAACATGATCTACGTTAACGCCCAATAAAACCCTAGGATTCATGACGGTCTCCTCGCCCGTGTGTGAAGAGGGCACGACTGTTCAGCGGTCGCCCCTGCATCAAATGATCGATCAGAACTCTCATGGTTTTTTTCGCCAGACGACGGCAGGCAGGCGATTCCAGGTCACCGGCTGATAGCGCCAGCAAGACATCGCCGGGCAAGCCGCCGAGCCGTGGCGTACTGACCCGATCTGACACGATGCCCTGTTCCGGGTCGTACCCGTAATGACCCCCGGGAACGACTGCCTCGCCCGTATCCGTGGTCATCGTCCAGTCAAAGCTGAGCCCCATGGCGTCAACGAACGCCCACTCGAAACGACGCAAGACCGGCTGGACATCCATGGCCGTCGCCAGTTGGTCCAGGGTGTCAATATACGCTGCGAACAGTTCCGGGCTGGGGTCTCCGACCGGCAGCAGACGCTGGAGCAATTCGTTGATATACAGGCCGCAGTATAACGCGTCGGTGCGCTGCAGCACCGGGCCTTTTTGCACCTCTGTCTGGGTCAGTGTCTTGAGGTCGTGGCGGCCCTGCCAGTCGAGCAACAGAGGCTGGAAAGGCTGAAGCTGCGCCTTGAGTGGACTTTTGACTGCATTTCCGCCCCGTGCAAACACCGACATCCGCCCCGCGTTCAGGGAAAAAACATCGACCAGCAGGCTGGTTTCCCGGTAGGGGCGCCGGTGAAGGACATAGGCCGGTTCCTGTCGCACTGAACCCGGCATCACTACCTCAGAAGTCGTTCATACCCAGACTTTTCAGAGCCCGGTCACTGTCGGCCCAGCCCCGCTTGACCTTGACCCAGAGCCGGAGCATGACCTTGCTGTCAAACAGCCGCTCCATGTCGATCCGGGACTCCTGGCCGATTCGGCGCAAACGCTCACCCTTGTCACCTATGACAATCTTTTTCTGCCCTTCCCGCTCGACCAGGATCAGCGCGGAGATGTGCAGCGTTTTGCCATCGCGACGGAATTCTTCAATCTCTACCGCCACCGAGTACGGCAGCTCGGCCCCCAACTGACGGGTTATCTTTTCCCGCACCATCTCCGAGGCCATGAAGCGCTCGCTCTTGTCGGTCACCTGGTCATCCGGATAGAAATGAACGCTCTCCGGCAGGAACCGCCCGACCGCTTCTTCCAGCGGGGCCAGATTCTGACCGCGCAGCGCCGACAGTGGTATGACTTCAGCGAAGTCCCGTTTCCTGGACAGCATGTCGAGATGCGGCAACAGACTGTTCCGGTTCTCGAGCTTGTCCACCTTGTTGACCGCCAGTATAACCGGGCAGTTCAGACCGGACAGCTTCTGCAACACCATCTCGTCAGCCGTGGTCCAGCTGGTCTGGTCGACCACAAACACCACAACGTCAACGTCAACCAGGGCCGAGGTAGCCGCCCGGTTCATGTAGCGGTTGATGGCCCTGGGCTCCTCTTCGTGCATGCCCGGAGTGTCCACATAGATAGCCTGAACCGGACCTTCCGTCTTGATGCCGAGGACCTGATGACGGGTCGTCTGGGGCTTGCGGGAGGTGATACTCAGCTTCTGGCCCAGGATATGATTGAGCAGCGTCGACTTGCCGACGTTGGGACGACCGACAATGGCCACAAAGCCACAGCGACTGTCGGGATTTTCCGGACGGGTAATATCGGTCATCAAACGCTCTCCACACCCAGCGCCTTCAGGGCATTCCGGGCAGCCTGCTGTTCTGCGATGCGCCGGCTGTTGCCGACGCCTGTCGTCTTGCGGTCCAGCGAGGGCAATGCGCAGGAAACATGAAATGTCTGAGCATGCGCCTCCCCCTCCACTGAAATGACGTCGTACTGCGGTAACGGAAACTGCCTCGACTGGAGGTACTCCTGTAACCGTGTTTTTGGATCTTTCTGGGTGTCCTGAATGTTCAGGTTCTGCAGTCGTTGTTCAAACCATTGCAGTACCTGTGCGCGACAGGTGGCAAAATCGCTGTCCAGATACATCGCCCCGATAATCGATTCCACTGCATCGGCGAGGATGGAATCCCGGCGATAGCCGCCGCTTTTGAGCTCACCGGATCCCAGTCGCAGGTATTGACCCAACTCGAACTCACGGCCGATCTCGGCGAGCGTCACGCCCTTGACCATGCGCGCACGGAGCCGACTCAACTGTCCTTCACGGGCCTTTTCAAACGTCAGGTACAGATGCTCGGCAATCACCATATTGACGATCGAGTCACCCAGGAACTCCAGGCGCTCGTTGTTCTGGTTGCCAAAGCTGCGGTGAGTCAGGGCCAGCAGCAAACGATCGGGATCGTTGAACTGGTAGCCAATCCGCCGCTGAAGTTGAGCAAGATCCGGGGCTGACATCACTGTCCTGTCATATCGTATTCGTGGTGGAAGTGCACAACCGCGTCAATGTTGCTGATAATGCCCGTACGGATTTCATACTCCACATTGATGTGAACCCGGTTGCCGTCGGCCTTCACAGTGATGGCCTTGGGGTCCAGGTTGCGGACATTGTTGATGGTCAGGCGCTTGTTGATCAGTTTGTGAACTTCACGGGCGTTCATGACAGACAGACCCTTGGTGCCATTGAGCCCCTCGACAGCCTCCTGGATGGTCAAATCGTCCAGGTAAATCGGACCGATCTTGATCGCCAGGGTCAGCAGGCTGCCAAAAAACAGCAGGGCAACCAGTATGCCCAGGGTCGAGGCACCGCGCTGCGAGGCCGGGGAGTGTTGAGAATGCTTGTTCATTATCACATCTTCCTTGTCTTCAACGATGCCTGTCGATTGGCCGGAGCCGGTGTCCGGCGACGGTCACTGAATGGATCCGACACGATCGAACGACGGCAGGCTGGCCACAGACTTCCAGTGCATCCAGATCGCGAAGGCCTTACCCACGATCAACCGGTCCGGGACTGTTCCCCAGAAGCGGCTGTCGTTACTGTTGTCACGGTTGTCGCCCATCATGAAATACTGACCCTTGGGGATAACCCACTCCCCTTCGCTGGCATCATTACGATACCCCATCATCCGGTAGATTTCGTGATCCACGTCCCCGAGATGCTCGACACGTAGCTCCCGGGGAGGCAAATCGGCCACGAAATCGGTGGCGACCTTCTTACCGTTAATGTAGAGGGTTTTGTCACGATAGCGAATGTGATCACCCGGCAAACCAATGACGCGCTTGATGTAATTGGTTTTGCCGTCTTTCGGGTACTTGAACACCATCACATCACCGCGCTTCGGCTCACCGATGTCTACAAACTTGGTGCCGAGTACGGGCAGACGCAGACCGTAGGCGAACTTGTTAACCAGAATGAAATCCCCGACTTGCAGCGTCGGCAGCATCGAGCCGGAGGGGATCTGGAACGGCTCGACGAGGAAAGAACGCAAGACAAGAACCACCACAAGAACCGGGAAAAAAGAACGGCTCAGGTCGACCAGGTAAGGCTCACGGGGTTGTCCTTCCTCATCCACCACAACCTCGCCGGCCGTGGCGAGCCGCGCCCGACGGGCGCGAAGAAAGAGCCGGTCTCCCAACCAGATCAGGCCTGTGGCCAGGGTCAGCAGTACGAGAATCAGCGGAAAATTTATATCCATCAAAGTGCCCTAGTTATCGACTTTCAGTACGGCAAGGAACGCTTCCTGAGGCACCTCGACGTTGCCCAGCTGTTTCATTCGCTTTTTGCCTTCTTTCTGCTTCTGCAGAAGTTTCTTTTTGCGACTGACGTCACCACCGTAGCACTTGGCCGTGACATTTTTGCGCAAGGCTTTCACGGTGACCCGTGACACCACCTGATTACCGATTGCAGCCTGAATGGCAATATCAAACATCTGCCGCGGAATCAGTTCCTTCATTTTCTCCACCAGCGAGCGGCCTTTGTGATGGGCCTGGTCACGGTGGACAATCAATGCCAGCGCATCCACCCGCTCACCGTTGATCAGCACATCAAGACGCACCAGGTTGGCGGTCTGAAACCGTTTGAAATGATAGTCCAGGGACGCAAAGCCACGGCTGGCCGACTTGATCCGGTCAAAGAAATCCAGCACCACTTCTGCCATCGGCAGCTCGTACACCAACTGGACCTGGCTGGACAGAAACAGCATGTTCTGCTGCACCCCGCGCTTTTCCTCACACAGCGCAATAACGTTCCCCAGATGCTCCTGAGGCACCAGGATATTGGCCTCCACAATCGGCTCACGCATCTCCTCGATGGAACCCACATCCGGCAGCCGCGAGGGATTATCCACGGCGAGGATGTCGCCCTGCTTGGTGACGACCTCGTAGATGACCGTGGGGGCCGTGGTAATCAGGTCGATGTCGTATTCCCGTTCCAGCCGCTCCTGGATAATCTCCATGTGCAGCATGCCGAGAAACCCGCAGCGGAAGCCAAAGCCAAGCGCGTCGGAGGTTTCCGGTTCAAAGAACAGCGACGCATCGTTAAGCGTCAGTTTTTCAAGGGCGTCGCGGAAATCGTTGTAGTCATCCGCCAGAACCGGGAACAGGCCGGCATAGACCTGGGGTTTGACTTTTTTGAAGCCCGGCAGCATCGGCGTTTCGGCGGCGTATTTCTGGTGCGCGATGGTATCGCCCACGGGCGCCCCGTGAATGTCCTTGATACCGGCGACCATGAAGCCCACCTCACCGGTACCCAGCTCGCCGGTCTCGGTCGGCTTGGGGGTAAAAATACCGACCTTGTCCGCGTTCCAGGCGCGGCCGGTGGACTTGATAACAATCTTGTCTCCTTTTTTCAGGCGGCCCTGTTTGACCCGGACCAGCGAGACCACGCCCAGGTAATTGTCGAACCAGGAGTCGATGATGAGCGCCTGCAGGGGACCGTCAATGTCTCCGGTGGGCGGCGGTACCCGGCGAATCAGGTCTTCCAGCACGTCTTCCACGCCCATGCCGCTCTTGGCGCTGCAGCGAACCGCGTCGGACGCTTCAATGCCGATAATGTCCTCGATTTCCTGGGCAACCCGCTCGGGCTCCGCCTGCGGCAGGTCCATTTTATTAAGGACCGGCACCACTTCCAGGCCCTGCTCAATCGCCGTATAGCAGTTGGCCACGGACTGGGCTTCCACCCCCTGCCCCGCATCAACAACCAGTAGCGCCCCTTCGCACGCGTACAGCGAACGTGACACCTCGTAGGAAAAGTCGACGTGTCCCGGGGTATCGATCAGGTTCAGCTTGTAGTCGTGACCATCCCGGGCGCGATAATTCAACGTGACGCTCTGGGCCTTGATGGTGATGCCACGCTCCCGCTCAAGATCCATGGAGTCGAGAACCTGTTCGGCCATTTCACGATCGGTAAGGCCACCGCAAATCTGGATGAAACGGTCTGCCAGGGTGGATTTGCCGTGGTCGATGTGGGCAATGATGGAAAAATTACGGATACGACTGAGTTCGGTCACAGACAAAAGTTACTCGCGTAAGACAACAGATTCGCCCCTGAAAGGCGTTAGGACCGCCCATCAGGCATACGTGATCAGGTGTAGATTGAAACGGCGTGATTTTACCGGTTGTCAGCCACTATTGCCATGTTCACGATGTCAGCGCCCGATCATACTGGCCGACCAGGAAGCCAATGAGCGCATCTTCGTCGAGCGGACAACTGAACAGGTTACCCTGGCACTGGGCGCACCCGGCCGCCTTGAGGAAGCTCAGTTGCTGAGGCGTTTCAACGCCTTCGGCAATCACGGTGAGGTGAAGTTTGTGGGCCAGCGCCACGACCGCCGCGGTGACATCCGTTGCGCTGCCGTTGTAGGGAATATCGCGGATGAAACTTCGGTCAATCTTGACCGCATCCAACGGCAGTCGCTGCAACGCTGCCAGCGAACAGGCGCCGGTGCCAAAATCGTCCAGGATCAGGTAGACCCCCACGTCGTGGAGCGCACCGAGCACCTCCCGGAGCATGCGCGGGTCGTGGTTGAGCAACTGCGCGGGGATTTCCAGCTCGAGACGTTCCGGAAACACGCCGGTTTCGGTCACAACCCGGCGGAACATGTCCAGAAACGCGGGGTCGATCATCTGCTTGACGGACAAGTTCACCGCAACCCGAAGCGATTCGAAGCCCGCTCTTTCCAGCGCCTGAATCTGGATACAGGCCTGACGTAAGGCCATTTCGCCCAGGCGCACAATGAGACCTGAATCCTCGGCCAGGCCGATGAACTGCTGGGCAGGCACCAGGCCCTTTTCCGGATGCTGCCAACGGAGAAACGCTTCCACCCCGGTCACACGCTCATGGCTGAGTTCGAAACGGGGCTGATAATGCAGCACAAAGCGCGCCGCATCCATAGCTTCAATCAGCTCCTCCTGCTGGATCAAACGGCGTGACGCCTGGATATTCATGGCCGGCGTGAAAAACTGATAGTTATTGCGGCCACGCTCTTTCGCCCGGTACATGGCCAGGTCAGCGTATTTCATCAGCACACCCGAATCTTCGCTGTCATCAGGAATCATGGTGACACCGATACTCACGGTAATGCTGACGTCATGCTCCTTGAGCCGAACCCGCTGGCACAGCCGACGCAGGATGGTTTCTGCCACTTTGGCGGTCGCCTGCGGCCCCTGAATGCTGGACAACAGCACCACAAACTCGTCTCCGCCGAGGCGCGCGACCGAGTCCTCTTCCCGCACGCAGCCGGACAGCCAGCGCGCCACCTGCGCGAGCAGGTCGTCTCCGGCATCGTGCCCGAGGGTATCGTTGATCCGCTTGAACCCGTCCAGATCCAGAAACATCAGCGCGGCGGATTCGCCGGTGCGACGGCTGCGCCTGACCGTGTGAGCAAGGCGGTCCTGGAACAACTGGCGGTTGGCCAGGCCGGTCAGAGGATCGTAGAAGGCAAGCCGGTGCAGCTCCGACTGTGCGGCTTTGAGCTCCGTCAGGTCGCGGAGACTCAGCACGACACCGTGAACACCTGGTTCATCCAGCATGGCTGTATAGGAACCTTCCATGTCGCGCCAACCGCCGTCAATGTCCCGAATACGGGCGCGCATCACCGGCATGGGCCGTCCCGGGCTCGAGAGCGCCTGCTCAAAACAGGCCTGCAACTGGGGCCAGTCATCTCCGTGCACCTGGGACTCCAGTTCAAGATCACGCACGTGATCGGGCTCAAACCCGAGAATGCGCTCGCATGAGGGGCTCGCATACAGAGCCTCACCCCGTCGGCCAAGGACCAGCGTGATGTTACTGGCTCCCTCGGTAATCGCACGATAACGGCCCGCACTGACCTGAGCCAGCAGGCGGGAGCGGATCAACGTGAGAGCGAATGCGAAGAGCAACAGGGTCACCAACAGCCCTGCCCCCAGCACAATCAGCGGCCGTGAATCGGAGGCGAGGTAGTCGAAGGCAGGCGTGGATCGGGTCTGTAACAGCCAGGTGCGTCCCCCATATTCGATTTTCTGGCTCATCTGGAACGTGTAGTCATTGTCCAGGGAGCCGAGATTGGAGCCGTACATCAGGGAACTGTCCACGGCCTGGCTGCTGTCATAGATTCGCACATCAAGAAACGGTGAAATCAGCCCGACGATACCGTCCACCAGATTGTTCATGCGGAACGCACTGAACAGGAACCCGGTCAGCTGCTGTTGGCGCTCTGACACTGAATCAGGCACCTGTTTGCCAGCATAGACAGGGTAGTACATCAGAAAACCCGCCTGATCGTCGTCGACGGCCTCCTGCACCAGCACCACTTTGCCGGTCACCTTTGGTGAGGCCGAATCCCGGGCCATTTCCATGGCCTGGCGGTGCACCTGATCCTGGAACGCGTCGTAACCGAAGGCACTGCGATTACGGCGGTTGGCGGGTTCGAGATAAACGATTGGATAGTACTCGGAACGCTCTCCAACGGGCCGAATCAGATAGTCGGGAAGCCCGTTCTGACGCACCGCAGCGATGTGACGCCGAACATCTGCGCTGGCAATCCGGCGAATGTATCCAATGCCCTGGATGCCCGGGTAGTAGCGCTCGATGTCCAGACGATCGACATACAGGTGCCAATCCTGGCGGTTCACGGCACCAGACACTGCAAACAGGCCGGCGCTGCCGGCAAGCACCTGCTCATAATTCAGCAATCGCTGCTCGATAGCCGTCTTCAACTGCAGGGACTGGTTTTTGAAATGGGCTTGCGATCGATCCGCAACCAGATGGGTGGAGAGCACCCAGAGCGCCGCGGTGATGCACAGGCCGGCCAGCAGAAGCAGCCAGGCCATACGGGCATTTTGAAACCGGAGCAGTTGCCGGCGGGTCACGTCCTTATTCTTCTTCATGGGCGGGCGGGTCCAATCCATGGCCTCTGATCAATGTTAGCCGGCCCATTATAGCAAAAAACCCACCGCCCGCCGCATTCGGCAAACGGTGGGTCTTTAACCCAACCTCAACGGGTCAGGGTTTCATCACCAGATAGGTCGCCCGGCCCTGCCGAACAACCCGCATCGATACCGCCTTACCCGCCGGCAGATCGTCGACGATTGAACGGAAATCATCGACCGAGTTGACCGGCTTGCGGTTGAGTTCAGTGATCACATCGTTCGGCCGGACACCCGCATCCAGTGCCGGACCACGCCCCAGGTTGGCCACCAATACCCCGTGGTCGACACCCAACGAGTTCTTGGCATCGGCCGGCAACGGCTGCACCGTCAGACCCAATGGTCCGGCTGAGGGCTCTTGCGGGCTCTGGGGGCTTGCCTGGGCACTGGCCTCTGACGGCAGCTGACCAATTTTGACGTCCACATTGATTTTCTTGCCGCCGCGAAGAACCTGGAGGTGCGCGGTATCACCGACCGGTGTGCTGCCAACCATGGGCGGCAAATCGGAGGACAGTTTGATCGGCTGATCGTTATAGGCCAGGACAATATCGCCGGATTGCAGGCCAGCCGCCTGAGCCGGAGAATCCGCCATGACCTCGGCCACCAGCGCGCCACGAGGACGGCTCAAGCCAAATGAGTCAGCAAGATCCTTGTTCACTTCCTGGATCAGCACACCGAGCCAGCCCCGGGAAACGCTGCCTTTGTCACGAATCTGGTGGAACACGTTGATCGCCTGATCGATGGGGATGGCGAACGACACACCCATGAATCCGCCAGAACGGGTGTAGATTTGTGAGTTGATGCCAACGACCTCGCCGTCGAGGTTGAACAGCGGTCCGCCGGAATTACCCGGGTTGATGGCCACGTCAGTCTGAATGAACGGCACGTAGTTTTCGCTGGGAAGAGCACGACCGACGGCACTGACGATGCCTGCAGTGACGGTATAGTCAAAACCGAACGGAGAGCCAATTGCAAACACCCATTCACCGGGCTCGAGGTCCGCAGATTTACCGATGTGGACAACCGGCAGTTCGTCCTTGTCCTCAATTTTCAGAACAGCCAGGTCAGACCTCGGATCCGTGCCGACCAGCTTCGCCGGCAGCTCGCGACGATCACTGAGACGGACAACAATTTCGTCGGCGCCTTCGACCACGTGATTATTGGTCAGAACATAGCCGTCTTTGGACACAATGAAGCCCGACCCCATGGAGCGAATCGGATGAGACGGCGCCGGTGTGCCGCCGCCGTTAAACGGCGATTGAGGACCACCGAAAAAGCGCTGAAAGAACTCTGGCAACTGCTCAAGCTGGTGCTTGTCGAGCGTCATGCCCGTGTTGCTCTGCGGGCTTTCCTGGGTCGTACTGATGTTTACCACGGCACCGGAATTCTCTTTGACGAGATCGGTGAAATCGGGCAGACCAGCGTGGGCCGGACGGGCGACGACGGCTGCCAGAAAGGCCAGCACAAGAAACACACTGATCACCAGGGAACGGCCGTTAACGCTGACCGAGGAAGGCACTCTGTAAGGCAGATATTCAGGCATTTTCGACTCCATTAGCAGGGACTGTCTGAACCCCATTCTGTCGCTAATCAATACGTTTTCAACTTAAAAAACGTTAGGGTTCAGGTAACAATGTCGACATTCGCCAGCCGCGGCTGGTACCGGTTTCCCTGACGCTTCTGCACCTGCCTGCTGAGCCAGAAACCTGCTGCCATACCGCCACAGGCAGCAGCGATGGCAACGCCATCAGAGGCAGCAATCCAGGTCTGCGCGGCGACAGCGGCCACCACGGTAAAAGCCAGCGGTACCCCGTAGACCAGTACCGATGCGCGCAGCAGCATCGCCTCATCCAGCTCAACCGTCACGGTATCGCCTACCCGGGCACCCAGCGTGTTGACGACCTTCACCTGATTGGCGCGGCCCGAGGTGGCGCCTGCCAATACTTTCTGACCGCAGCCCTGCCGGGCGCTGCAGCTTTGACAGGCGCTCTGCTGGATGGTCTGGACCCAGATCTCGTCCCCCACCTCGGCAATGACCTGTCCACGTTCCTGAATCATTGTTAATCCCTTTGGGCCAGGTCGTGATCAATCACCACCGATTCTGCCACTTTCATGGCCGTTTCCGGAGGCACCTCGCCCACCACGGTAATCAGGAAGTCCTGACCGGCCAGCGCAACCTGGCGCATGTACACCGTCGTCGCCCCGATCCGGGACGCCCCGGTGGGCATTTTGATCGGATCCAGGGATTCAACGAAAACAGAAAACCCGGCGAGGCCATCAGAAAAAGCGATGGCCTGGTGACGA
>JAWVWU010000031.1:0-11042 GCA_033723595.1 Marinobacter sp.
CAGTACGGCAGCAGCGCCCCCAGCAGCGCAAAAAACCAGAAATAGAGGTTGGACAGTCGCCAGTAGATAGAATACCCGCCTGCTTGCACGCTTACCGAGATCGGTTGCCTTCAATATCCGGCGTGGTCACCACAACGTCACCGTTCTGTGCTCGCTGACGCAGGTAGTGGTCCATCAGCACCAGCGCCATCATGGCTTCGGCAATCGGCGTCGCCCGGATGCCCACGCACGGGTCATGTCGCCCGGTGGTAATCACCTCGACCGGTTCGCCTCGGGTATTGATGCTGCGACCCGGCAACCGCAAGCTGGACGTTGGCTTCAGCGCAATACTGGCCAGAATCGGCTGGCCGGATGAAATACCGCCCAGCACGCCACCGGCGTGGTTCGAAAGGAAACCCTCGGGGGTCAACTCATCGCGGTGCTCGGTGCCCTTTTGCGAGACGCAATCAAAGCCCGCTCCGATTTCCACGCCCTTGACCGCGTTAATGCTCATCAGCGCGTGGGCCAGATCCGCATCCAGCCGGTCGAAGACAGGCTCACCAAGGCCCGGCGGCACGTTGTCAGCCACCACGTTGATGCGCGCGCCAACGGAATTGCCCTCTTTGCGCAACGCATCCATGTAAGCCTCAAGCTCCGGCACGCGCTCTGCATCGGGGCAGAAAAACGGGTTCTGGTGGACCTGTTCCCAGTCCTTGAGCGCCACCTGAATCGGGCCCAGCTGGGAGAGGTAGCCGCGGATACGGATACCGAGACGTTCGGCCAGAAACTTCCTGGCGACCGCACCGGCCGCCACCCGCATGGCCGTCTCGCGCGCTGACGAGCGACCACCGCCCCGGTAGTCCCGGACCCCATACTTGTGCATGTAGGTGTAGTCTGCATGAGCCGGCCGGAACTGCTCGGCGATTTTGGAGTAGTCCTTGGAGCGCTGGTCGGTGTTTTCAATCACCAGGCCAATGGGCGTCCCGGTGGTGTGGCCTTCAAACACCCCCGAGAGGATCCTCACTTCGTCTGCTTCCCGCCGCTGCGTTGTATGGCGGGATGTACCCGGCTTGCGACGGTCGAGGTCGCCCTGCAAATCGGCCTCCGTAAGCGCCAGACCCGGCGGACAGCCATCGATAATACAACCCAGTGCGGCGCCATGACTCTCCCCGAAGGTGGTCACCGTAAACAGCTTTCCAAAACTATTTCCTGACATATTTCAGTATCTTGTTGAATATAATTAAAGTCGGATCAACTATCTGACGTCAGCGACACCAGATCATCGGCATGCAACAGGAAGACCCCGTCACCGCCCTGTTCAAATTCCAGCCAGATAAACGGCAGGTCCGGATAGGCCTCTTCCAGGGCGGGCCAGCTGTTGCCGACCTCGACCACCAGTAACCCACCGGGATTCAGGTGCGCGGCGGCCTTTGCCAGAATGCGGCGGGCAATGTCCAGGCCATCCTCCCCTGCCGCCAACCCAAGCGCCGGCTCATGATGGAATTCCGCCGGCATGGCCGCCAGGTCGCCGGCATCGACATACGGCGGGTTGCTAAGAATGACATCATAGCGCCCTTTCAAGCCGTCAAACACGTCTGAGTGCACCGTTCTGACCCGATCACCGACGTCATGCAGCTCAATGTTGGAATCGGCAACTTTGAGGGCATCATCGGAAATGTCGGCCAGATCGACCTCGGCGTCCTCAAACACCAGCGCCGCCGCTATACCAATACAGCCGCTTCCGGTGCACAGGTCCAGAACCCGCGAGACCGGCTGATCGCCCAGCCAAGGCTGCAGGCGATTCTGCAGACACTCAGCCAGCGGCGAACGTGGCACCAATACACGTTCATCCACGTGGAACGGCAGACCCATAAACCAGGCTTCACCAAGAATATAGGCCAGCGGGATGCGCTCCTGTATACGCCGTTCCAGGCGATCCAGGATCAACTGGCGTTCAGCGCGGACCAGTCGGGCGTCCAGAAACAGGGTGTTGTTCTCCAGCGGCAGATTCACGCTGCGCAAGACCAGCTGCACGGCCTCGTCCCAGACATTGTCGGTGCCATGACCATAAAACAGATCGGACGCGGCAAAGCGCGAAGACGCGTAACGAAGGCAGTCGCGGATGGTCAGCAGTTCATCAATCGGATGGATCACGGGTGGCCGGTTCCTATGGTTAACTGGGCGCGCAGTATACGCTGAATGCCGAACAGTCTGCAGCCCTAGAGCGCCATTGGCCCGGAACTGGCCCCGTCCCGTTCGAAGCGATCCAGCGCCGCGATCATGCGTTCACGGCCAATCTGGATCAGCTCCGGTGCCTTATGGTAGTCGTAGGTCCGGCAGGCATCCTTCGGCACATTCACCAGCAGGTCCGGGGGATAGCCCGCAATCTTGTACTGCACCAGCGCGCTTTGCATGGTCTCGATAGTCAGGTTCATGATATCGAACTTGCCGATACCAAGCTTGTCCCAGGCGATCGTGTCCGGCTCATCTGTGGGTTTGCGGTCACCGGTCTTTTTCGCCAGTTCTTTTTTCTGGACCTCTCGTTCGATGCGGGACGCCGGCGCCGGTTCATCGTCAGGATGCGGCTCGTCGCGCTTGCCACCGAAAGACCGCAACAGGTCCCAGTCGAACCATTTCGAGGCCTTGTCCCTGACCTTGTCGACCCACTCATCCAGATCACTGTCCTGCGGGTCCTGGAACGCCGCGTCGGGCAGACGCTGCTGGCCGGAATCCTCGCCGCTCAGGTTGACCGCCACAACCAGATCGGCGTGGGAGGAAATGGTCGGGATAATGGGTAGTGGATTGAGCAATGCGCCGTCAACCAGAACGCGGCCGTTCAGCACCACCGGGGTCACGACACTGGGAATCGCCACGGACGCTCGAATAGCCTGATGCAGTGAGCCTTCCTGAAACCAGATTTCCTTGTGGGCCAGCAAGTCGGTGGCGACTGCGGTATAGGCCAGAGGCAGGTTTTCGATCCGCGTGTCGCCGATCATCTCACGGACGACGGAAAAAATTTTCTCCCCCCGGATAGCGCCGGCAGAAGACAGGGACACATCCAGCAGCTTGAGCACGTCGAATTGCCCCAGCCCTGTCACCCAGTCCTTATAGTCCTTCATTTTGCCGGCCGCGAAGACACCGCCGATCAACGCACCCATGGAACAACCGGAGATTGCGATAATATCGTAACCGCGTTCCACCAGCACTTCGATGGCACCGATGTGGGCGTAGCCACGGGCGCCGCCGCTACCAAGGGTCAGGGCAACCGTTTTTCGCCCTTTCCTCGCCGTGCGATGGTGATGCGCGGCATCGCTCAAGTGCGTCTCATCATTCTGACTGGTTTCGGCGAGCGCGTTATTCGCGGGCGCCGCCTGAGTAGCGGGCGCTTGACCGGACTCATCCGACGGGGCTTTACTCGACACGTCCCTGGTTCCTTCTGATCAAATAATCATCAATTACGTGGCTGAATGGTCAGGGCTTGCTGACGACCATGAGTTCGATGCGGTTACCCTGACGTTCGGGGTCCGACATGGAAACAACCGGCCCAACGACGAGCGTGGTGAGCTGCTCCCGGGCGATACCCGACTTTACCAACAGCGAGGTCATCGAATCCGCTGCCTTGCTCGCTCGCGCAAGGGCGGCTTCCAGCGTTTCGGTACTACCCAGTACGGAGTAACTGACCAGAACCAAGCGGCTTCCGGGCTGCCCCGACCACTCCTGCAACTGGCGCCGGGTGTCAGCACTCCATTTGAACTGATAGGTTACGCCGCCGGTCCAGGGCACGACAACCGGTCCCTGCATGCGGGGCGCACCGTCATCAAAGCCCGGTATCAGGGTTCCGGGCGCTACCGCCAGTTGCTCAACCCACCCGTATTCACGCTGATTTCCCCGGGTGACGGTGTAGACCAGAACCAGCTGGATGGTGCCGTCTGGCGCGCGATAGGCCGCCGCCACGTAGTCCTGATCCTCGTCGTTGCCGTACAGCGTGGCCTGACCAAAGATTTGATTGGCCCATACGTTACTGCGCCCGCAGCCGCGTCCGCTGCACTGAAACAGAATCTGCGCATGGCGCTGGCTGAGCTTCGTCAGATAGTAGTCCCGCGCCTCACGACGACTCGAATCCTCATTGATCCGGATCAGTCGGGCAAAGCCGTCAACAGACGGTCGAATCATCGAATCTGCGCGAATCTCGTTATTCACTTCCCGTACCGGGCTCAGCAGTACGCGGTGAGCCGGCGACACCAGATCACGCTGGTTTTCAACCGTCCCGAGCGGAAATGGGGCGATCGGCGCTGCCTGTATGGACATCGCAGCACTGAGGGTCCCCACAACCAGCAGCGCCAGCAACCAGAAACGTAAACAACCTGTGCGCTCAGCGACCATAGGACAGAAAACTCTTGATGGCGTCCGCGACCGGCGCCGTGTCACCGTCAAGGTGGCAGTGGTGGGTGCCGGACACCACGACTTCGGTCAGTGCCGGCATGGCATCAAGCCTGGCCTGCCAGCGATTCCGGTCGGCCAGCAGACCCTGTTCTGCCCGCACCAGCAGCGTCTCGGTGGTGACTGCTTCCAGACAGGCCAGTGCCTGCTGTTCGGCAAACATCATCAACGAGGGATAGCGCAACCGAGGGTCAGTTCGCCATTCAAAACCCGTGTCGCCTTCTCTGAGGTTGCGGGGGACAAGCTGCATGGCTGCCTCGGCGGACAACGGGCTCAGCCCTCCCGCTCTGGCTGCCGCCGCCTCCTCGATGGTGAGGTAGCCCGCACTGCGCCCCGACCCTGCCAGCCGCTTGAGAATGCCCTTGCGCAACTGACTGATCGTTTCCTCGGGCGTCTTGCTGATCGGACCCAGGCTGTCTATAACCACTAGTTTACGAACTTTTTCGGGGAATGCAGCCGCATACAGCATGGAGACGATGCCGCCCAGCGAATGCCCCACCAGATCGACGGGCTCGGAAAATGATCCTTCGATCAACTCGGCCAGATCGGCCACATAGTCCGCCAACAGATAGCTCTGCCCTTCCGGGCGATGATCAGAGCGCCCATGGCCGGCAAGGTCGACTGCGTAAACATCCGTAAAGGCCTGCAGCTCGGGCCCGAGACGGACAAACGACAGACTGTTGTCCAGCCAGCCGTGAAGCATCACCACCGGCGGATTGCCGTGGGATTTATTCCGGCCCGGCCAGTGCAACCCGGCCAGGGTAAGATGCCGCAGCGGCCAGCGGGCTTCCTGACGATCAATACAGGTGCTTTCCACTGGCGCAGGGCCAAGAGAATCATTCATGGGCAGTAACCGGCTTTACATGGTGTGGGTCGGGCGGTCCGAGCTCAGGGCTCCGGCCAGGTAAGACTCTATCTTGGTGCGCGCTGATTCGTCATCACCGTTGAACTGTACGCCGATCCCTGCCGCCCGGTTACCCTGGGCGCCTTTGGGCGTAATCCAGATAACCTTGCCGGCCACCGGTATCTTCTCCGGTTCGTCCATCAGATTCAGCAACAGGAAGACTTCATCGCCCAGCTGGTACTGTTTCTGAGTTGGAATAAACAGACCTCCCTGACGAATGTAGGGCATATAAGCGGCATATAGCACCGCCTTATCTTTGATTGTCAGTGTCAGAATACCGCTGCGCGCGCCGAAACCGGGCCCCATAATTCGATCCTTTGCCAGAAAAACCCATCTGATGACGTTGGTCAGGCCCGAAACCGGGCCACGACTGATCGAGCCATACTGTCCGACACGACCAACCTGCATCGCCCCGTTGTGCTCGCACAACGTGTCGCGACATGTTAATCCGTCACCTCACTGAATCATAGCAGGCCTTGGTCTGACCCGCTTCCCCGCTGCTTTCCTGAAAAACGCATCAGCCCGCCCGCGCTCGCCGGGTGGGCATCAGTGATCGCCATTCGATCAGCAGGCGTTCTATTTCCAGCTCAGCGCTGACGTTGTTCACCAAGGCAGCCCGGGACTGATAGAGGCTGTCCAGCAACCTGTGGGCCCGATGCGGAGGATTGACCGACGACAGATACCGGAGCATGTCAGCGGCTTCGGCATCGGCGCCCTCGCCTCCGGCCCCCATGCGGGCCAGATCGGTTGCCCAGACCTCCATAAGCCACAGGGTCTGCTCCAGCCCCAGCGTCTTGAACGGTCGGGTGGCGTCTGCCAGGCTAGCTTCCCCCTTCATGAAGCCACGGAACTGGTTGAGTGCCTCGCCCCGCTGGCCGAGGAAATCGTCCAGAAGGTAGGACAGCGCCCGTAACGGCGCATACCGGGCGAGCCTGAGCGCTTGCTCACGCTGCGCCGCGCTGACACCAGCCTCGCTGTGGTGGCGGTTCAGTTCGTCTGCCAGCCAGTGGTCTGCCACCTCCGGCGACGGTGTCGCGACGATCAGTTGCTGACAGCGTGAACGAAGCGTCGGCAGCACGGGGCGACCGGTCTCCTGCAGGAGCAGAAGCATCACGTCCCCGGACGGCTCCTCCAGTGTTTTCAGCAAGGCGTTGCCTGCGCTGATATTCAGCACGTCCGCCCGGTCAACAATAATAATCTTGCGCTGCGCCACCTGAGGCGACACGACGGCAAACGCGGACAGCGCCCTGACCTGATCCACCTTGATCACCCGGGACTTTTTCTCCGGGGCATACCGCCGGATATCCGGGTGCGAACCGGCGCTGACCAGCTGACACTGCTTGCACTCCCCGCACGCGTCGGCCCGATCAAGGTCCGGATGCTCACAGACCAGTAAATGAGCAATGCTACCGGCCAGGTCCGCCTTGCCCACTCCCGCTTCGCCACAGATCATCAGCGCATGGGGAAGTTGCCGGGCGTTCAGGCGGCCAGCGACGGCCTCGAGGACGGAGGCATGCCAGGGTATCGATGCAATGGTCATGGACAACGGGTTCTACCTGTTTGGACGCGATGTGCGAGTCGATCTGGCCTGCCGCAAAACCCGGCGTAACCGGACCAGCCGTTTTCTGAGTTGACCCAGATTCTGCCGGTCGGTTTCCGGCGACAAGTCTGTATTCCCGCCACCATAGTAATGATTGTTGGCAAGCCGGGCAAAGCCGGTCAGCTCTTTTTCAGCGTCCGGATAACGCTGCGCAGCACGCCGGGCTATCACATCCGGGGTATCGCCCGGGTGGACATCGATCCCGGCCTGCCGGATCAGCCGGAGCCCCCGGTCAAGCTGCCGGCGCCAGGGGTCACGCTGCCAATGGCCACGTTGTTGCCAGGCACTAAACAAACCGGCCACAAGGAGCGCAAAGGCCAGCAGGCCCGCTGTCACATATCCCAGATCCCGGAGACTGAGATGGCCTGGCATGCGGGACATCAGATCCAGCTGGGACTGCCCCTGATAGCCCACGACCCATCGCTGCCACTGATAGTTGATCCGGTCCAGTTGCAGGGCGACCCACTGAATGGCGGCCACATCCGCGTATCGCTCTGGCGATGTCCAGTTGTTCTCCAGAAATGATCCTTCGTCCGCCACGGCTTCGCGCAGGCCGGATTCAATCCGTTCAGGCGATATGGCCGCCGTCGGATCCACTCGTATCCAGCCCTGCCCGTCAATCCACGCCTCGACCCAGGCATGGGCATCGTACTGGCGAACGATCAGGTACTGATCGTTCAAACCCGGGGACCCGCCCTGATAGCCGATCACGATACGAGCCGGAATACCCGCCCGCCGGAACAGAAAGGCGGTTGCGCTGGCATAATGGGCGCAAAATCCGCGTTTGGCGTCAAACAGCAACGCATCGACGCTGTCTGAGGGCATGGGAGGCGGCCGCAGGGTGTAAAAATACGGTTGTTGTCGAAACCGTTCCAGCACCGCGTTAATCACATCCGTGGAGCGGTCGGCCTGGTGGGCCAGGCGCCGTGCCAACGCCGTCGCACGTGGGTTACTGTCCGCGGGCAGTTGAAGGTAGCGACGGCGCTCGCCCGCGGTCAGGTTGCCCGTCGCAGGATCCGGCTTGGTCACGTTCGACAGGCGATATCGCACGGCCGTATCGGCCGGCCGCTCAAACCGGAACAGGTCCTGCCCCGCCGGGGCAATGTTATCGGATAACGCAATCGACGGTTTCAGGGAAAACGCCCAACGCTGATTGGTGGGCTCAAGCAGCACGCTGTAATCGCCGGGACTGAGCTCGCCCATACCGCCGTCAAGCGCCACCGGCGCCGGCGCCCCGGCAGGCTCGACCTGACGCTGCGTCCAGGTTTCGCCATCAAACTGGTCGAGAATCAGTCCGCGCCAGTAGAGATCGCGGTGTGGCGGGATTGGCCCACCAAAGGTCACCCGGAATGCCCGCTCACTGCTCTGCGCCAGCGCTGAAATCTGACCGGGAGCCATCGTATCGCTGATACCGGTGCGGCTCTGACCGGACACCATTGGCACCGTCCACAACGGCGACATCCGCGGAAAAAATACGAACAGAAGCAGCACCACAGGCAGGGTTTTCACCAGCATCAGCCCGAGCCGTCGGCCCACGCCCAGGCTCCGGGTCGACAGATTTGGCGCATTGAGTACCTGCAGCCCGAACAGCAACAGCACGACGCCTAGGAGGTTTATCAGCGTCCAGCCAATCGCTTGCTGGAACAGAAAATTCACCGCCGCGAGGTACACAAGAATGAAAAACAGAACATAGAAATCACGGGACTGCCGGGTTTCCAGCCATTTAAGGCCAACGGCCAGGACGAAAAACGACGCAGCGGTGTCAACCGTGAAATGGCCGCCAACGCTGGCAATGTAACAGGCCGTCAGCGTAAGCATGATCAAGGCCCTCGACCAGCGGCCGGGCAGGCGAACGCGCCCGGTCTGGGCCAGCCATCGCCAACCGGCCAGGGCCACACAGCTGACCAGCAGCCAGACTGGTAACCGGTCCCACTGCGGAGCAATCAACAGCGCAAACGCGGCGATCAGCCAGAACAGGGCCCGGGCAGGAATGGTCATAGCCGGCTTTTTCACAGCAGGTCTCCCGTCTCTTCCGGGGGGACTAGGTCAGCGCCGGGCTCACCCGAGGCCAGACCAAAGCGGGCGAGCGCTCTGAGGCACCGGCGGGCGTGTGCCTCGCCCTGCCCCGGCTCAATCGTCATCCCGGGCAACCGGAGTCCGTAGAGCTGCTGGGCCTGGTCCCGTTCCAGCACCTGATGACACAGGAAGCTTAATCGGGTCTCGACGTCTACACCGGGATACGCGGCGTAATCCAGCCACTGCGGGCTGCCCTGCTCACCCGACCAGTCGGCAATCACCAGCGCACCGGTGCGGGCAAATCGCTTCCAGAGCACGCGATGGCTGAGGTCGCCCTCGCGCCAGGGCCGTATATCAGCATCGTCAAACCCTGCGCCGACAATCGACTTGGCCTGTTGGTCGCCCTCGACGTCGGTCATCGGCGACTGGACCGGCGCCAAAGGCCGGGGATACGCCAGGCCCAGAGTCCGCGGTCGCATCCAGGACCAGGCTTCCAGCAAACCGAATGGAAAGCGTGTGCAGATACGGACCCGGCCCATGCTCACCGGACCTCGCCGGGTGGTTTCTGTCAGCAGCGTCACGTCGCGCGCGTCACCCACCTCAATGGACTGAGGGCCCGGCGGAGGAAAAGCGCCCGAGAGCTCGATTGAAATCGCCTGGTCCTTTTCACTGCCCAGCCTGAGCACGAACGGCACGAGCTCACCGGCAAACCCTTCGCCGGCCCGAACCAGGACCAACTCAAGCCCGGTCAGGTTGCGATGGGTCTGATGCATGGCCGCCACAAAAAGGGCGCCCATAAAAAACGTCAGAAGATAAATCAGGCTGTTCTGATAATTGATACCGGTGACCAGCATGATCAGCAACAACAGCCCGAATATCAGCCCTGCACCGGTTGGCAGGATGAAGATTGTGCGCTGGTTAAGCTGCTGCCGGTCGGCAGGAGGAATACGCCGGTCAATCCAGCGCTGCCATAGACTTGTCAAAAACACTCCTCTGGCGAGTTCTCTTCACCGTTGCGTTTTTTTACCACTACGTTTTTTCACAACTACGTTTTTTTCACCGCTACATGGCTACTCAGATCAAGTATGGGGCAACAGGGCGACCGGATCCCGTGGCGGCCACACCGACCCCGTTCAACCGGCTCACTGGCGCCAGCCCCTCAAGAGAGCGGATCTGGCGCTCCACGAGCAGTCCGGGCACTGGTCAGACTGCTCATCATACCAAAGCCGAACTGAACTTCGTCAGCGGCGTCACAAACTGGCGATAATCCGCTTGAAAAACCGATGCCGACGTCAAATACTGGCTAGTGATACTTTCATATACGTGGCCGGGTGCTGTTTGTCCGTGTCTGCCCGACGGCAGATCACCACCAAAGCAGGCAAGCCCGTCCCTTTCTGTTATCGCTGACGTGCGCGTTTCACGCACGAGGCGCCGGGAGAGACCGATGTTTCGCCAACGCACCCTTGTGATCGCACTCGCAGGCACCCTGACGATGCCGGCCTACGCGGGTGTCCAGTCACTGACGTCCGATGAAATGGTCGACACGTACGTGCGCGATTCGGCGGTCATCATTGTCCCCCGGGACAAGAAGAAAGACACATCCGACGAGGAAGATCGTCGCAAGGTCATCCGGTCATTGATCATTTCACCGGGTGAACCGGTGCTGAAAGAGTCCGAGAAACAGGCCTACGAAGATGCCCTGCGTCGGTACATGGAACAGAGCAAGGAGGGCGCTCTCACAGAGGCTCAGAAGGAGTTTCTGCGCCGCGCCATACTGCTTCCCCAGGAACAGCTGGCCGGCCTCCAGCCACCGGCAGACTTTTCGCCGGATATCGCCCCGATCATTTTTGGCCAGCAGATGCAGATTCCCGATCAACCGTTCAGCCAAACCTTCCTGAACGACCAGTTGGGCATCGGCTTTGACGGCCAAAACGTCAACTTTTCCATTGGCAACCCTCCAGGTATTGACCGGATTAACATTCCCCAGGCGATCAACCAGGGGCCGATCCAGCTGACACCCCGGCCGGGTGGCGGCTTTGACCTGTCTATCGCTGTTCCCAATCAGTAGGTGTCAGACCGAGACATTCTTGCTCGGGTCTGTGA
>JAWVWU010000032.1:0-10944 GCA_033723595.1 Marinobacter sp.
CTGCTACCGAGACCGGAGCCACCAGTGAAGTGTTCGAGCCCACGAAAACCCGGTCGCCCAACCGGGTCTGGAACTTGTTCACCCCATCATAATTACAAGTGATCGTGCCCGCACCTACATTGACGTCTTCGCCCAGAGTGGCGTCGCCAACATAGCTAAGATGATTGATTTTACTACCAGGCCCGACCACCGCTTTCTTGGTTTCCACAAAATTACCGACTTTAGTGCGTTCGGCCAGCCGGGTACCCGGGCGCAGCCGCGCAAAGGGTCCGATCTGTGCGCTGGCGCCAACCTCGGCGCCGTCGATCACCGAGTGGGCATGAACCACCGTGCCCTCGGCCAGCGTGGCATCTCGAATTACGCAGCCCGGTCCGATCGATACGCCGTCGGCCAGCTCAACCGTGCCTTCGAACACCACATTCACATCGATCAACACGTCAAAACCCACCCGGACCGTACCCCGGATATCCACCCGGGCCGGGTCCATCAGGGTTGCGCCTTCGGTCATCAACCGCTCAGCCTGAACCCGTTGATACCAGCGCTCGAGCTGGGCCAGCTGACTGCGATTGTTCACGCCCTGCACTTCCACCGGGTTCCCCGGCTGGGCCACGTCGATTCGAACACCGTCGGCCGCGGCCAGTGCGATGATGTCGGTCAGGTAGTACTCGCCCTGGGCGTTACGGTTCGACAACTGCGGTAACCAGCGCTTGAGGTGGGACGCCGACACCGCCAGGATGCCGGTGTTGACTTCGGTGATGGCCAGCTCGGCGTCAGAGGCATCCTTCTGTTCAACAATGGCACGGACCTGTCCCGTGGTGTCACGCAGAATCCGGCCGTAGCCGTCCGGGTTGGCCAGGTTGACGGTCAGCAGCGAGAGTGACTGCTCACTGACACCGTCGGCCAGATGAGCCAGCGTATCCGGACGGGTCAGGGGCACATCCCCGTAAAGAATCAGAACCCGGGCCTGATCCGGCAATGATGACAGCGCCTGGGCGACGGCATGACCGGTTCCGAGCTGCTCGGCCTGGGTGATCCAGTTGACGTCCCCTGCAGGAGTGGCAGCGCGAACCTGGTCGGCGCCGTGTCCAATCACCGCATGGATGCCTTCGGCGCCCAGCGCCCGCGCGGTGTCCATGACATGATGCAGCATGGGTTTACCGGCCACGGCGTGAAGCACCTTGGCCTGGCGTGATTTCATTCGGGAGCCCTGTCCCGCGGCCAGAATCACCACATGAAGGGGAAGTGTCATAGTCCTGACGCGCTCCTGTTCGGCTGGTTATCGTCCATACAAAAAAACCGCAACCCTTGGAGTGCCCACCTGCAAACTGGTCGTTTGTCAGCGGCTACCCGTTCGGGATGCGGTTTGGTGACCCATCAATCGGACGTCAGGATGCCTTAGCGCACCTTGTTCCGCAAGTTCTGGATCGTTCTCAGCTGTGCAGCAGCCTCGGCCAGCTCGGCCGCAGCGCGGGAGTACTCAAACTCTCCCGTTTTGTTGGCCAGGGCCTTTTCAGCTTCGCGCTGGGCTTCCGCCGCGGCGGCCTCGTCCAGGTCCTTGGCGCGAATGGCGGTATCGGCCAGCAGCGTCACGACCTTGGGCTGAACCTCCAGAAAACCACCGGACACGTACAGGATTTCCTCTTCGCCACCCTGTTTGATGATCCGGACCGGTCCCGGCTTGAGTGCCGTCAGCAGCGGCGTATGTCCCGGCGCGATACCGAGATCCCCCTCAGAACCGGCGGCGATGAGCAGCTCAACCAGCCCTGAGAAGATTTTTTCTTCGGCACTCACGACGTCACAATGCACGGAAATACCCATTATCAGTTGCCTCTTTGATCAGTCGGGAAACAATCGCCGGTTACTTGGTTTTCGCCTTGGCTTTCATTTCCTTCGCCTTCTCAACAGCTTCTTCAATAGAGCCTACCATGTAGAACGCCTGTTCGGGCATGTCATCGTAGTCGCCGTTGAGAATGCCTTTGAAGCTGCTGATGGTTTCCTTCAGAGACACGTACTTGCCCGGTGAGCCGGTGAAGACTTCGGCCACGTGGAACGGCTGTGACAGGAAACGTTCGATCTTACGGGCCCGGGCCACGGTCAGCTTGTCTTCTTCAGACAGCTCATCCATACCCAGAATCGCAATGATGTCCTTCAGTTCCTTGTAGCGCTGCAGGTTGGTCTGCACGCCACGGGCCACGTCGTAGTGATCATGACCGATGACCAGCGGATCCAGCTGACGCGAGGTGGAATCGAGCGGATCGATCGCCGGGTAGATACCCTTGGAGGCGATGTCACGACTCAGTACCACGGTGGCATCCAGGTGCGAGAAGGTGGTCGCCGGCGACGGATCCGTCAGGTCGTCCGCCGGTACGTAGACCGCCTGGATGGACGTGATCGAGCCATCCTTGGTGGAGGTAATACGTTCCTGCAGCTCGCCCATCTCCTGGGCCAGCGTCGGCTGGTAACCAACCGCAGACGGCATCCGGCCCAACAGGGCGGATACTTCGGTGCCCGCCAGGGTATAACGGTAGATGTTGTCGACGAACAACAGTACGTCACGGCCTTCGTCCCGGAACTTCTCGGCGATGGTCAGGCCGGTCAGGGCCACACGCAGACGGTTTCCGGGGGGCTCGTTCATCTGGCCGTAAACCATGGCCACTTTATCCAGGACGTTGGAGTCCTTCATTTCATAGTAGAAGTCGTTACCTTCCCGGGTCCGCTCACCGACACCGGCGAACACGGACAGGCCGGAGTGCTCCTTGGCGATGTTGTTGATCAGTTCCATCATGTTGACGGTCTTACCAACACCGGCACCGCCGAACAGGCCGACTTTACCACCCTTGGCAAACGGGCAGATCAGGTCGATGACCTTGATGCCGGTTTCCAGCAGGTCGGCTGATGCCGCCTGGTCGGCGTAGCCCGGGGCCTTGCGGTGAATCGCCCAGCGCTCTTCCTCACCGATCTCACCCTGCTCGTCGATCGGACGACCCAACACATCCATGATGCGTCCGAGGGTCTTGGTGCCGACCGGGACGGAAATAGGCTTGTTGGTGTTTTCAGCCTTCAGGCCCCGCTTGAGGCCTTCGGTGCTGCCCATGGCGATGGTCCGTACAACGCCGTCGCCCAGCTGCTGCTGGACTTCCAGAGTTGTCTCGCCACCTTCAAGCAGCAGTGCGTCATAAACTTTGGGAACGGAGTCACGTGGAAATTCCACGTCGATAACCGCGCCAATGATCTGAACGATGTGTCCGCTACTCATGCTCGGTTCCTCGTTATCTTAATAGTCACTAAACCAGTTGGATCGTGGGTCTGGATCAGACCGCGGTTGCACCGCTTACGATCTCCGAAATCTCTTGCGTAATGGCTGCCTGACGGGCCTTGTTGTAAGCCAGCTGAAGCTCATCGATGATGTTACCGGCGTTATCGGTCGCGCTCTTCATCGCGATCATCCGAGCAGCCTGCTCGCACGCCAGGTTTTCCACCACACCCTGATACACCTGGGATTCAATGTATCGTGTCAGGAGACCGTTCAGAATCGGTCGTGCATCGGGCTCGTAGAGATAATCCCACTGGTTCTTGATCTCTTTTTCTTCAGAGTCATCCTCGGGCAGAGGCAGTAGCTGCTCTACCTGCGGGCTCTGGGTCATGGTGTTGACGAACTCGTTGCTCACCAGGAACAGACGATCAATCTTGCCTTCTTCGAAGGCGTCCAACATAACCTTGACGTTGCCGATGAGTTTTTCAGAACTTGGGCTGTCACCGATGTGAGTCAGTGCCGCAACGACGTTGCCGCCATAGCTCCGAAAGAAAGACGCACCTTTCTGACCAATGGCGCAGAGGTCAGCGTCGACGCCTTTGTCTTTCCAGGCTCGCATATCACGAACCAGCGACTTGAACAGGTTACCGTTCAGGCCACCGCACAGCCCGCGGTCCGTGGAGACCACGATGTAACCGACCCGATTGACCTCGCGATCCACCATGAACGGATGGCGGTACTCCGGGTTGGCCTTGGCGACGTGCCTGATGACCTGACGCATTTTCTCCGCGTACGGACGCGTACGGTTCATCCGCTCCTGCGCCTTGCGCATCTTGCTCGCCGCGACCATTTCCATGGCGCTGGTGATCTTCTGCGTGCTTTTGATGCTTGAAATCTGGTTACGTATTTCTTTTCCGACGGCCATAACTCACTGCCTTATCAAGTTAGACACTCATGCCCCAGGCTGGCATGGCCCGCCCGAAGGCGGGCCCGCTGTTTACCAGGTCTGAGTGTTCTTGAATTTCTCGAGTGCAGCTTTCAGGCTTGCGGCGATTTCATCGTTGTAATCGCCTTTTTCGTTGATCTTCGCCAGCAGCTCGGCCTGTTCGCCTCGCATGTAGCTCATCAAGGCTGCTTCGAAAGCCACAACCTTTTCCACATCAACGTCATCCAGGAAGCCTTCGTTGGCTGCGTACAGAACCGTACCCATTTCAGCCACGGACATCGGGCTGTACTGGTTCTGCTTCATCAATTCAGTCACGCGCTGACCGTGCTCCAGCTGCTTCCGCGTCGCCTCGTCCAGATCCGATGCGAACTGGGCGAATGCCGCCAGTTCACGGTACTGGGCCAGGGCCAGACGGATGTTGCCGCCGAGCTTCTTCATGATCTTGGTCTGTGCTGAACCACCAACCCGCGATACCGAGATACCCGCGTTCATGGCCGGACGGATGCCGGAGTTGAACAGGTTGGTCTCCAGGAAGATCTGACCGTCGGTAATGGAGATCACGTTGGTCGGTACGAATGCAGACACGTCACCGGCCTGGGTTTCGATGATCGGCAATGCGGTCAGCGAACCGGTCTTGCCTTTCACGTCACCGTTGGTCAGCTTTTCGACTTCCGCGGCATTGATCCGGGAAGCCCGCTCAAGCAGACGTGAGTGCAGGTAAAAAACGTCACCCGGGTAGGCTTCACGTCCCGGCGGACGACGCAGCAGCAGGGAAATCTGGCGATACGCCACGGCCTGCTTACTGAGGTCATCGTATACGATCAGGGCGTCTTCGCCGCGATCCCGGAAGTATTCACCCATGGAGGTACCGGCGTAGGGAGCCAGGAACTGCATCGCGGCCGGATCGGCAGCGCCGGCGGCAACCACGATGGTGTGATCCATGGCGCCGTGCTCTTCGAGCTTGCGCACAACCGCGGCGATGGAGGACTGCTTCTGTCCAACGGCCACGTAGATACACTTGATGCCGGTGTCTTTCTGGTTGATGATCGCGTCGATAGCGACAGCGGTCTTACCAATCTGACGGTCACCGATGATCAGCTCACGCTGTCCACGGCCGATCGGCACCATGGTGTCGATCGCTTTGAGACCGGTCTGAACCGGCTCATCAACGGACTGACGTGCGATAACGCCCGGTGCAACCTTTTCGATCGGCGAGGTCAGGGCCGCGCCCAGATCGCCCTTGCCATCGATGGGGTTACCCAGACCGTCAACGACCCGACCCAGCAGTTCCGGACCTACCGGAACTTCCAGAATACGACCGGTACAACGTACCTTCTGACCTTCGGCCAGATCTTCGTATTCACCCAGGACGACTGCACCGACGGAATCACGCTCAAGGTTGAGCGCCATGCCGAATACGCCGTTGTCGAATTCAATCATCTCGCCGTACATAACGTCAGCGAGACCATGAATGAGCACGATGCCGTCTGAAACAGACAGGATGGTGCCTTCATTACGTGCTTCGGAAGAGATATCGAGCTTCTCGATTCTCTTCTTGATGATGTCACTGATCTCGGATGGATTCAGTTGCTGCATGCCTTTATCCTCAAACCGTTATTCGAAATCAGGAGCCTATCGCTTCCGCTAATTTCTTCAGCTTACCCCGAACAGAGGCGTCGATGACCACGTCGCCCGCGCGAATCACAACCCCACCAATGAGCGTTTTGTCCATAGCGGTAGACAGGTTCACTTTGCGGTCTAGCTTACGGGAGAGAGCCTCGACCAACTTATTCGTCTGTTCTTCCGTCAGTTCGAAAGGCGTCGCCAGTTCAACACTGACGGACCGCTCAAGCTGCGCCCGTAGACCTTCGAACAGGACCGTAATTTCCGGCAAGAGGAGCAAACGTCTGTTTTCAGCCAGGAGCGCAACAAAATTCTGCCCCTGTTCTGACAACTTGCCTTCGCAGAAATCCGCAAATGCCGCCGCCTTCTTGTCGTCCGGAAGTGTCGGGTGCGTGACCAGTGCCTTTGTCTGCGGATCGCTGGCGACTGCCGCGGCGAAGGCCAGCATGTCTGACCATTCGTCCAGCTGCTTTGACTGCTGCGCTGCCGCAAACACGGCATTTGCGTAAGGCCGGGCTAGCGTTATCAACTCTGCCATGTCAAACCTCGTTTACAATTGCGCAGAAAGCTTTTCCAGCATCTCGCTATGAGCTTTGGCGTCGACAGAGGATTCCAGAACCTTCTCTGCACCCTGGATGACCAGTGAAGCCAGTTCAGCACGGAGCGCTTCCTTCGCACTGTTCTGCTCACGCTCAACCTCGGCACGGGCCTGGGTCAGCATGCGCTCGCCTTCGACGCGCGCGTTCTGCTTGGCCTCGTCAACCAGTTGAGCCGAACGCCGGTTGGCCTGCTCAATGATCTCCGCTGCTTGTCGCTTGGCCTGCTTCAGCTCCTGCTCAGCTTTTTCCTGAGCAAGCTCCAGATCACGATTGGCGCGGTCGGCTGCGCTCAAGCCATCGGCAATTCTGGCCTGCCGGTCTTCCATGGCTTTCGTTATCGGAGTCCATACATAGCGCATGGATAGCCATACAAACACGGCAAACGCGATCATTTGACCGATAAATGTAAGGTTAAAACTCACACCGCTTCTCCAGTATATGGAATGAATAAGGTGGTTTTTCGGGTACTTAGCCTGCCATTACGAACAGGATGTACAGACCCAAACCGACGCCAATCATGGGAACCGCGTCAACCAGACCCATGACAACGAAAAACTGGGTACGCAGCATGGGGATCAGCTCCGGCTGGCGAGCACCGCCTTCCAGAAACTTACTGCCCAGAATACCAACGCCGATGGCCGCGCCTACGGCCGCCAGGCCCATCAGAACACCGCTTGCCAAAATGATTAGAGCTTGTGCTTCACTCACTGTCTTATCTCCCGTTTATGGTTGATCATTGATTGCTTTGGTTACTTTAGTGACTTTCACTGGTCTCGAAAGACTGTGCCATATAGACGATGGTGAGAACCATGAATATGAAGGCCTGCAGCGAAATAATCAGGATATGGAACAGGCCCCAGACGACCTGCAGCCCGCCGCCGAAAATGCCCAGCACCGGGTTTGTGCTGTACATCAGGGCGATCAGGATGAATATCATTTCGCCGGCGTACATGTTGCCGAAAAGCCGCAGACCCAGGGATACGGGCTTGGCAATCAGGTTCACGAACTCCAGCACAAAATTGATCGGAATGAACAGCGCCTGAACCAGCGTGTTCTTGTTGCTGAACGGATGCAGCGTCAGTTCACCGATAAAGCCACCGAATCCTTTCTCGCGAATGCTGAAGAACAGGATCAGCAGGAACACATCCACGGCCATACCGAGGGTGATGTTCGGGTCAGTCGAGGGCACCACCTTGAAGAACACGTGATGGGGATCTGCCCCGATCAGGTGAACGCCGACCAGCTTGGCGATCCATGGCAGCAGGTCGACCGCGATCAGATCCATGAAATTCATGAAGAACACCCACACCAGAATGGTCAGTGCCATCGGTGCGACCAGCGCGTTCTTGTAGGGGAACATGCTTTTCACGTTGTCCTGGACGAAGTCCACGACCATCTCGACAAAGTTCTGCAGTCCGCTGGGCACGTCGGACGTCATGGTCTTGGCGACCTTGCGGAACATCAGGAAGAAAATCAGGCCCAGTACCAGGGACCAACCCAGCATGTCGACGTGAACGGCCATGAAACCCATCTGCTGGGCTTCGGCGCCGTTGTGCGCCATGGTCCAGATCGCCTGATCCTGGCCCGGGCGGGAGCCTGCCGGCAGCTGTCCGAACGTCAGGTTCGTCAGGTGATGGTCAATGTACTTGGGTGCGGTAAGGGTTTCGCTTTCGCCTGCCATGTCCTTCTCTCAAGCCTTATTGTGTAAAGAGTGAGAGCCCCACAGCGCGGGGGCCAATATATTCGTGATCATTACCAGGATAAAGGCAAAAAAAAGCACCCCGATCTGCAGGGGCCTGGCCCATATAAACACTGCGCTGAACAGGACTGCAGTGAGTGATAACTTCACCACTTCACCCCAGTAAAATGAACGCACAATCCGACCGATTGCCCCTGCTGGACGGTACGCGAAGACTTGTCGTGCAAACAACGCGTTGGGAACAGCGTAGATCAGCCCGCCTAAGAGCGCCGAGTAACCAGCCACGATCCCGGCTGCCAGATAACCAATCAGGGCGATGCCCAACGACAGTGCCAACTGGATCCACGCCAATCGGTAAACGGGTGGCCGGGTTCTGTCTGCTGGTCGACCCGGTTGGCCGGTAAACCACTGTCTCATGATGTCTGTCACCTGTTGTCAGCGGGCGCTTTCTGAGACTCTAACCTCAAGGCACGGGGATTATATGTGTTAATGTTATAGGGTTCAATACAATCGGGGAGTTAATCTCGAGTCAAGATGCAATGCCTGAGCGCGCTCGAAATTGATCTAGATCAATTCCGGGTTCGAAGGAATGCGCGGAATTGCACCCAAATAGGGGCTTGTGCACCAGCAGCGCGCATTGCGGCGGGAGACTATACCGAAATCGGCAGTACGAAAGAAGTAGGTGACTCGCTGCGTTTGCCGACCAAAGCAGGAGAGCCCTATTTGATGTGGTCGAGGATCCCGTCCAGCTCATCCAGGCTGCTGTACTCGATGACCAGCTTGCCCTTGCCCCGCTGACCGTGGGCGATGGCCACGCGGGCACCCAGGCGCTCGGCCAGGTCGTCCTGCAACTGACGGATGTTGGGATCAATCGCGGCGCTGCGGCGACGCCCTGAATCCGGGCCTTCCTGCTGCAGCCGCCGCACCAGCGCTTCGGTCTGGCGGACCGACAGGGATTTGGCCACGACCTGACGGGCGGCCTGCATCTGCAATTCCGGAGACAGGGTCAGCATGGCCCGACCGTGACCCATTTCCAGATCCCCGTGCTCGAGCATCAGTCGAACATCTTCGGTCAGGCTTATAAGGCGCAACAGATTGGTGATGGTCGTGCGGGATTTGCCCACCGCTTCGGCGACCTGGGCCTGGGTCAGGCCGAATTCATCCTGCAGGCGCTGTAGAGCAAACGCTTCCTCGACGGGGTTGAGGTTCTCACGCTGAATGTTCTCGATCAGCGCCATGGCGATGGCCGCTTCGTCGGACACATCACGGATGATCGCGGGAATGCGGTCCAGCTCCGCCATCTGGGTCGCGCGCCAGCGGCGCTCACCCGCAATCAGTTCGTAGCGACCCTCACTGACGGGGCGAACCACCACCGGTTGCATCACGCCCTGCTGACGGATCGAGTCGGCCAGCTCCTGCAACGATGCCGGGTCCATGTCCCGGCGCGGCTGGTAGCGGCCGCGCTGGATCAGGTCAACCGGCACCTCACGGAGTTCGCCGTCATGTTCGGTGGCGTCCCGGTCCAGGTCAACCTTGGAGCCCGCCAACAGTGCGCCCAGTCCGCGCTCGCCCAATCCTCGTTTTTTCGCCGCCATGGTGTCTGTCATTCGTCCGGATGAAAGTCTGTCGCTGAGTGTTCGGATGGTCCGTATCTTACACGGCAACCGCGCTGGCTGTCTTGGCGGAACCGTGCCGGCGGACCATTTCACCAGCCAGTGCCAGATAGGCAATTGCGCCCTTGGAGGCACGGTCGTATTTCAGCGCCGGCATGCCATAGCTGGGCGCCTCCGCAAGCCGTACGTTACGGGGAATGACCGCTTTGTAGACCCGGTCACCGAAGTACTCGCTGAGCTGACCGGACACATCCAGGGTCAGACTGTTGCGGGGATCGTACATGGTACGAAGGATACCCTCGATCTGCAGGGCCGGGTTCACGGTTTCCTGAATCTGCTCGACGGTGTTCATCAGCGCGGCCAGACCCTCCAGTGCGTAGTATTCACACTGCATTGGAATCAGCACGGTATCCGCGGCCGACAGTGCATTGACCGTCAGCAGGCTCAATGACGGGGGACAGTCGATCAGGATGTAGTCGTACTGTTCCCGGATGGTATTCAGAGCAAGGCGCAGGCGGTGCTCACGACCGATTTCATTCATCAGCGCCACTTCCGCAGCGGTCAGGTCCCCGTTCGCCGGCAGTATGTCAAAGCCGGAGGCCTCTGCCGGAATAATGACTTCGGCGGCCGACGCGCGCTTGGTAAGCAGATCATAGCCCGACACGGTCAGGGCGTTTTTGTCGATCCCGCTGCCCATGGTGGCGTTGCCCTGAGGGTCCATATCCACCAGCAAGACCCGACGCTTGGTTGCCGCCAGCGAGGCCGCCAGATTGACACAGGTGGTGGTCTTACCGACGCCGCCTTTCTGATTGGTGACCGCAATGACCCGGGCCATGGCTAACCTCCTGTCTGTGACACTCGATCGATAATAAGCAGATGACGCTCTCCGGAGCTGCCGGGAACCTGCAGGGACTGGTGGTGCCGCACCCGCCAGCCGGCCGGCAGGTCTGCGACTTCATCATCCGGAAACTGGCCTTTCATGGCAAGGAACTCGCCATCATCCGCCAACAGATGACCGCACCAGTCCACCAGGTTGGCCAGGGCCGTAAACGCGCGACTGCTGATCTGCCGGTATCGCACCGCCGGATCACAGGATTCGGCCCGGCCGTGAATAACATCGACATTATCCAGGCCCAGCTCCAGCACACACTGGGTCAGGAAGCGGGTTTTCTTGCTGTTGCTGTCGAGCAGGGTAAACCGATGCTTCGGCA
>JAWVWU010000033.1:0-10894 GCA_033723595.1 Marinobacter sp.
CCGGACTACGAGAAGTGGCTGAACGAGTTCAAACTGCGGTATCCGGAAATCGACTGGTACTACCATCGCGTCTACAACGAGATGTACATGCTCAAGGCGGCGATCGAAAAGGCCGGTTCAACCGACGTGGATGCCGTTGCCAAAGCGATGGAAGGCATGACCTTCGATTCCATCACCGGCAAGGTCACCATGCGTGCCAAGGATCACCAGCTGATCCAGCCGATGTACATCTCGGTGATGGATTCCAACGTTGTTCATGACGTGGATAACTCCGGACTCGGTTTCACCACCGTCGCTCAGATCCCGGCCGACCAGGCCACTGCCCCAACCACCTGTGAAATGAAGCGTCCGTAAACCTGCAGCCGACCCCGGGAGCACATACCCCGCTCCCGGGGTTCCTCACTGAACCATCCCCGGGGGCTCGTACAGATGCTCGAAACCATTGTTTTCTCCCTGATCAATGGGCTGCTCTACGGCATGTTGCTGTTTATGATGTCCAGCGGCCTGACCCTGATTTTCGGTATGATGGGCGTGCTCAATTTCGCCCACGCCAGTTTCTACATGCTCGGTGCCTACTTCGCCTACACCCTGGGCAGTGTCACCGGGTTCTGGATAGCGTTGTTCCTGGCGCCGGTGCTGGTCGGCATTGTCGGTGCCGTGGTCGAGCGCTATGGCCTGCGCCGCGTTCACCAGTTCGGCCATGTGCCGGAACTGCTGTTCACCTTCGGCCTCGCGTACGTGGTGGACGAACTGACCAGCCTGTTCTGGGGCACGGTTCCGGTGCCCTACAAGATGCCCGATTCGCTGAACTTTACCCTGTTCAACCTGTACAACTTTGACTATTCGGCGTTCAAGATTTTCATCCTGGCGGTGTCCGTGGTGATGTTTGTCTGCCTCTATATACTGCTCAAGAAGACCCGGGCCGGCCTGATCATCCAGGCGTCCCTGTCCCGGCCGGACATGGTGTCCGCACTGGGCCACAATGTGCCCCGCGTGTTCATGATGGTGTTCGCCATTGGTTGCGCGCTGGCGGGCCTCGG
This sequence comes from Marinobacter sp., assembly GCA_033723595.1. Classification (GTDB taxonomy): domain Bacteria; phylum Pseudomonadota; class Gammaproteobacteria; order Pseudomonadales; family Oleiphilaceae; genus Marinobacter. Next base: position 1,041 of record JAWVWU010000033.1, read on the forward strand.
CGGCGTGGTCGGCGGCATCCACTTCGTGACTGAACCGGGCATGGCCGTGACCATGGGGCCCATTGTCTTCGTGGTGGTCGTCCTGGGCGGGCTGGGCTCGGTGCCCGGCGCGCTGATTGCCTCGATCCTGATCGGGGTACTGCAGACCCTGGCACTGTCAGTGGACATCTCCCTGGCCTCTATCTTCTCGGGTATCGATGTGTCCCGGGACAATTTCTTTTCCACGATCTGGTACATGGAATCGATCCGGCTGGCGCCGGTATTGCCTTTCCTGTTACTCGTACTGACGCTGATTGTGAGACCACGCGGCTTGATGGGGAAACGTGAAGCATGAGCATCGTGCAAGATCAACGTACATCCGACAAGAACACGACGATCACCAATACGGCCGTCAAACCCGGCCGACTCAAGTCCCTGTGGCCCTGGCTGGCACTGTTCGGTATTGCCCTGGTGCTGCCGTTCATTTTCGACTCCGGCCACTCGGTCAACATGCTCAACCACATGGGCATCGCGATCATTTTCGCGCTGTCCTACAACATGCTGCTTGGTAATACCGGCCTGCTGTCCTTTGGCCATTCCGTGTATTACGGCCTCGGCGGTTTCGTGGCCATGCACGTGCTGCGGGTGATCAATGACAGCGGGCTGGGCATTCCCATCGAGCTGCTGCCGCTCGTAGGCGCCTTTGCCGGACTGGGCTTCGGCATTCTCTTCGGCTCGGTCTCAACCCGCCGGGCCGGCGTGGTTTTCGCCATGATCACGCTGGGCGTGGGCGCTCTGGTTCATTCCAGCTCGCTGATGTTCAGCGATTTTTTCGGCGGCGAGGCCGGCCTGTTCGGTAACCGGGTCGATGTCTCCTCGCTGTTCGGGGTGGATTACGGTCCGAGCGAGCACGTCTACTACCTGATCGTCGCCTGGGTTCTGATCTCCGTCATCGCAATCTACCTGCTGCGCAAGACCCCGCTGGGCTGGATGGCCAATGCCGTGCGCGACAATCCGGAGCGGGCCCAGTTTGTGGGCTATAACCCGCAGATGGTGCGCTTCCTGCAGTTTGCGCTGGCCGCCTTTTTCGCCGGCCTGGCCGGCGGCCTGTTTGTGATTGCCGACGAAATCATCAGCGCCGAGGCGGTCAGTGCCCAGGTGTCGGGGCAGGTCCTGCTGGCCTCCTACCTGGGTGGCATCGGGTATTTTCTGGGACCGGTTTTCGGCGCCATCCTGGTCACGTTCCTGGCCAGCTTCCTGTCCTCGGTCACGGACGCCTGGGTGCTCTACTTCGGGCTGATGTTCATCGGGGTGGTGATGTTCGCGCCCCAGGGCCTGTTCGGGGTGTTGCACCAGCAAAGCCTGGCGATCCGCGACGGGCAGTGGCGCGGCACCACGCTGATCCGACTGTATATGCTGCTGACCATGGTGGTCTCGGTGTTTGGTCTGGTCTGCGTGGTGGAACTGGCCTACCACTACTTCCGCAGCTGGGATCCGTCCAGTCCGTTTGACCTGATGGGGTTCACCGTGAATGCCACGAATGCCCTGCCGTGGGTCGTCTCATTTGCCATCCTGATTGCCGGGATCGCGCTGTTGACCGCCCACGCCCGGCCCATGCTGGCCCGTCGTACCGGTGCTGATTCGAAAGGAGGAACCTCGTCATGACCCGCACGGCACTTGAACTGAAGGGGGTGACCAAGAATTTTGGCAAATCCGAAATCATCCGCGGCGTTGACCTGCAGATTCACGAGCACGAACGTCACGTGATCATCGGACCAAACGGCGCTGGCAAATCCACCCTGTTCAACCTGATCAGCGGCCGTCTGCACGTCAGCAGCGGAGAGATTAACCTGTTCGGCGAGCGCATCAGCAACCTGCCGCCGCACCAGGTCAACCGTCGCGGCCTGAGCCGCAGCTTTCAGGTGACCAACCTGTTCCAGAACATGACCGTCATGCAGAACCTGCGCTGTTCACTGCTGTGGTCCGAAGGCCACGGCTACGCCTTCTGGAAGTCGGTACTGGGGCAGAAACAGGTGACCGAACGGGCCGAAAGCCTGATGGAGCGCCTCAATCTGCAGCACCAGGCCAACACGCCTGCGTCACTGCTCACCTACGCCGAGCAGCGGGCGTTGGAAATCGGCGCCACGATCGCCTCCGGTGCCCGCGTCATCCTGCTGGACGAACCCACCGCCGGCATGAGTCGCTCCGAAGCCGATGACGTGGTTCAGCTGATTCAACGGATGGCGGGAGAATGCACCCTGGTCCTGGTGGAACACGACCTGGGTGTGGTGTTCGAACTGGCCGACCGGATCTCGGTTCTGGTCTACGGCGAAGTGATTGCCACCGGCGCCCCGGAAGACGTCCGCGCCAATGCAGCGGTTCAGGAAGCCTACCTCGGCACGGAGGTTCATTAATGCTGAATATCAAGGATCTGCACGCCTATTATGGCAAGAGTCACGTACTCCGGGGCGTCAACATGGAGGTTAGGCCCGGAGAAATCGTCAGCCTGCTGGGGCGCAACGGTGTCGGCCGATCCACCCTGTGCAAGGCGGTGATGGGTCTGGTCCCGCCCCAAGGCGTGGTAGAATTCAACGGTGCATCCCTGGTCGGGCTTGAACCCCACCAGGTGGCCCATGCCGGCATTGGCTACATTCCCGAGGACCGGGCCATATTTCCCGGTCTGACGGTGCTGCAGAATCTCGAACTGGGCATGAAGAAACGTGGCCAGACCGGGAAGCAATGGACCCTGGATGCCGTCTACAAGCGCTTCCCGCGGCTGAAAGAACGGGAGCACACTTCGGCGGAAGTACTGTCCGGCGGCGAGCAGCAGATGCTGAGCATGTTTCGGGCGCTGATGGGCGACCCGCGCTGCGTGCTGGTGGACGAGCCCACCGAGGGGCTGGCGCCGAAAGTGGTCGCCGATGTTGCCGCAATCCTCCGTGAAATGGCGGCCGAGGGCATTGCCGTTTTGCTGGTGGAACAGAAACTGAGTATCGCGATGGATATTTCCGATCGGGTCTATGTCATGGGAGAAGGGGAAATCATGTTTGACGGCACCCCGGACAGCCTGCGGGACAATCCTGACGTCCGAAAAGAATGGCTGGAGGTTTGAAGAAGGTTAATGACACCACTGCTGAATGAACGCGACCTGCATTTTCAACTCTACGAAGTACTGGATACCGAGGCGCTGCTACAGCGCCCCCGGTACGCCGAACATGACCGGGGCATCTTTGACGCCACCCTGAAAACCGCCCGGGACATCTCGGCGGAATACCTGGCTCCCCACAACCAGAAAGGCGATGCCAACGAGCCGACCTTTGATGGCAAGACCGTGACCCTGATCCCGGAAACCAAGCGGGCCTGGGACGCGTTCGCCGAGGCCGGCTTTCTGGCTTCCCATCACGATTTCGAGGATGGCGGCTCGCAATTGCCGGAAGTCGTGCTGCGGGCCTGCATGGCCTACTTCAACGCAGCCAACGTCTCCAGCACGGCCTATCCGTTTTTGACCATCGGCGCCGCCAATCTGGTCAAGAGCTTTGCCAGCGAGGCCCTGCAGGCACAGTTCCTGCCGGCCATGCTGGACGGCCGTTTCAGCGGCACCATGGCGCTGACCGAACCCGGCCAGGGCTCTGCCCTGGGCGACCTGAAGACCGTGGCCCGGCCAACGGACGATGGCCGCTACCGGCTGTTCGGCAACAAGATGTACATTTCCGGCGGCGACCACGAAATGACCGACAACATCGTCCATATGGTGCTGGCCCGGATTGAGGGCGCGCCGGCCGGTGTGCGCGGCATTTCCCTGTTCCTGGTGCCAAAGTATCTGCTCAATGACGACGGCTCCGTCGGGCCGCGCAACGACGTGGCCCTGGCCGGCCTGCTGCACAAGATGGGGTATCGCAACACCACCTCCACCGTGCTCAACTTCGGCGAGAAAGACGGCGCCATCGGCTACCTGGTCGGTGAACCCCATCAGGGTCTGGCCTATATGTTCCAGATGATGAATGAAGCGCGCATTGGCGTGGGTCTGGGCGCGGCCAGCCTGGCCTATCAGAGCTACCTGCACGCTCTGAACTATGCCCGCGAGCGCCCCCAGGGGCGGTTGCCCGGCGTCAAGGATCCGGAGTCCGCCCAGGTGCCGATTATCCGCCATGCGGACGTTCGTCGCATGCTGCTGATGCAGAAAGCCTATGCCGAAGGCAGCCTGGCCCTGTGCCTCTACGCCAGCACGCTGGTGGAAGATGCCCACACGGCGCCCGATGAGCAGGCGCGCCGCGACGCCGGAGAGCTGCTCGATCTGATCACCCCGATGGTGAAATCATGGCCCTCGAAATACGGCGTGATTGCCTCGGACCTCGGCATTCAGGTCCTTGGCGGTGCCGGTTACACTCGTGACTACGCCCTTGAACAGTTGTATCGGGACAACCGACTGAACCCGATTCACGAAGGCACCGAAGGCATCCAGGGGATCGACCTGCTGGGCCGCAAACTCGGACCGCGCGGTGGTCGCGGCTACGCGCTGTTCCTCGAGCGGGTGCGCCAGGACGTAAACGCCGACGACCTGCTGCCGCAAAGCCACGCCCTGGTGGCGCTGCTGTCGCTGCAGATCAACCAGCTGGAACGGGTGACCACGGCGCTGCAGCTGCAGGTTGCCGACAACGCCGAGCAGGGTCTGTCCAACGCCACCACCTATCTGGACATGTTCGGACGGGTACTGGTGGGCTGGATCTGGCTACGCCAGGCCATGGCCGCCGAGCGCGCCCTTGACGCCGGTGCCACCGACAGCGAAGCCGACTTCTACCGTGGCAAACTGCACACGGCCCGCTATTTCATGGACTGGGAACTGGCACCGCTGGGCGCCTGGGCCGACTTGCTGGAAAACGGCAATCGCGACAGCATCGAAATGCAGGACCGCTGGTTCTGAGGCCGGTCACAAGTCCATGCACGCTTTACAGGGCGTGACCCGTTGCAGCGTCACCCACATCACAGCTTGAGGATATGAATCATGAGAGAAGCCGTTATTGTTTCGACCGCCAGGACACCGATCGGCAAAGCCTTTCGCGGCCTGTTCAACAACACCAAGTCACCCACCATGGCCGCCCATGCCATCCGCGCTGCCGTTGAACGCTCCGGCGTGGATCCTGCGGAGATCGAGGACCTGGTTATGGGCACTGCCATGCCGGCCGGCACCGCGGGCAGCAACCTGGCCCGCATGAGCGCTATTGCCGCCGGCCTGCCGCTGACCGTCAGCGGCCAGACCATGGACCGCCAGTGTGCGTCTGGCCTGATGGCCATTGCCACCGCCGCCAAGCAGATCATGGTGGACGGTCAGCAGGTCGCCATCGGCGCCGGTCACGAGAACATCAGCCTGGTGCAGCAGAAAAACTTCGAGTGGGTGGCCTCCGAGCGGGATGAAAACGTCATCAAGCATGCGGAACACGCCTACATGCCGATGCTGCAGACGGCCGAGAACGTATCGCGGGTTTACGGCATCAGCCGCGAAGCCCAGGACGAATATTCCCTGCAATCCCAGCAGCGCACCGCAGCAGCCCAGGCAGCCGGCAAGTTTGACGACGAGATTGTCCCGGTCACCACCACCAAGGCGGTGATGAACAAGGAAACCAAAGAAGTCACCTACGAAGAAGCCACCCTCAGCCTGGACGAAGGCAACCGGCCCGGCACCCAGCTGGAGAACCTGGCCGGCCTGAAACCGGTCATCGACGGTGGCTGCATTACCGCTGGCAACGCCAGCCAGCTGTCGGACGGCGCCAGCGCCTGTGTGCTGATGGAAGCGAAACTGGCAGAACAGCGCAACCTGTCACCGCTGGGGGTTTACCGCGGCATGGCGGTAGCCGGGCTCAAGCCCGAGGAAATGGGAATCGGTCCGGTCTTTGCCATTCCCAAGCTGCTGAAGCAGCACGGCCTGTCGATCGACGACATCGGGCTGTGGGAGCTGAACGAAGCGTTTGCCTGCCAGGTCATTTACTGTCGTGACAAGCTGGGCATCCCCAACGATCGCCTGAACGTCAACGGGGGCTCCATCTCGATCGGCCACCCCTACGGCATGAGCGGTGCCCGCATGGTCGGTCACGCCCTGCTCGAAGGCAAACGCCAGGGCGTGAAATACGTGGTCGTGACCATGTGTGTGGGCGGCGGCATGGGTGCGGCCGGTCTGTTTGAGGTGCTCTGACCGGGCCTTGCCGATCGGCCAGGGCGCCGCCAACAGTGTGGAATCAGCCCTGGCCCGCAACCCTATCCCGTGTTAACCGGCGCCGCCGGGGAACCCGCCGTGCTGATCCAGCCAGGCGGCCAGGTTGGTCGGGCGATAGCCGTCATCCTCGCGCCAGCGCTCTGCCACCGAGGGATCGACTGAAACCGTCAGTCCTTCGGGGGCCAGGGGCCGGATATAGGCCTGCCTGAACCGGTAGATGTGCCGGCGGGACTCGTGTATCGGCGCTTTCGGACTGGGCTTGAGACTCTCATCGAGATGGGATTCCAGGCTCAGTCCTGCCCGGGACGCCTCGCCCATCATCCAGCCCAGCGGATAGTCAGACGCCAGCCGACCCTGCGAATCAGGTTCGTAGCTGCCACCCACGTCACTGTGGCTGCCCGCAAACCAGGTTTGCACCAGGTCCAGGTCCGGCCGCGGCTGCCACAGGGTCGGCTCGAAATCGATGCGGGTCTCGTCGATGGCCAGGGCGTGCCGGGCAATCCGGACATTGGCGCCCAACTTGGTGTCGTAAAACTCGTCGGTCCGATCCAGCAGTCCCAGTACGGAGAACGGAATACCCAGCGCGCCCACCGTATCCCACGCGCCGACAAAGGCGATTTCCCGTGAGGGCCAGGCATGCCGGTCCCGGAACTCCTTCGACGCGTCCCCCTCCGGCGCCCACTTCGGGCTGGTCATTTTGTACTGATTGAACGCTCGCTGAATCAGCCGGGCGTCAGGACGGCGAACAATCCCACAGTTGTTGATCAGCCCACACAGACTACGCACGGTGTAGGCGCCCCGGCTGAACCCGAACAGGAAAATCCGGGCGCCGGGCTCGTAATTCTGGACGATGTAGCGGTAGCCATCCATGATATTCTTGTGGATGCCCTGGCCGGTCACACCACCGACCACCTTGTTGTAATAGGAACCAATGCCCCAGTCGTAAAACACCTGTTGTGACAGCCCATCGTCGGCGACCGGCCGGATCGCCCGGGCCAGCCGCAACACGTTGGTGGGGAAATCCTTATCCAGGTCTTCCTCGGGACGATTCCAGGTTCCGTCGGCACAGATCACAATACGCTTGCTCATGTCGGTTCCCTCCGATCAGCTCTCTTCTCAGTCTATCAGGAGACCCCATGCTTTCCAGCGACCGCGTCGGACACGAATCATGAACGATGTCAGCATTGTGCAAATACTGCTGGCCAACCTGGCCATCATGGCGGGCGCCTGTCTTCAGGGGGTCGCCGGCTACGGCATCGGCACTCTGTCGGCGCCCCTGATGTTTCTGATCAGCCCGTTGTTCCTGCCCGGGCCGCTGACTCTGAACGCTGTTATCCTGACCGTGCTGATGCTGATCCGGAATCGGGCCAGCCTGAGCTTCCGCGAGGTCCGGTTTGCCGTCGGCGGCGATGTGATCGGCACAGCGCTGGCCGGAATGACCCTGATGGTGCTGTCGCCCCAGGGTTTTGAACTGGCATTCGGCGCACTGATCCTGACCGCCGTGCTGCTGAGCGTCGCCGGATTGCGACCCCGCCTGTCGCCCCGAAGCAGTGTTCTGGCCGGCGCCGCCTCGGGCTATATGGGCACGATCACCGCCGTGGGCGGGCCGCCCATCGCGCTGATCTATCAGAACGAGAAAGGCCCGCTGGTGCGGGCCAACATGTCGGCCTTTTTCCTCTTCGCCAGTTGCGCCAGTCTGGCGGCGCTGTTTGTCTCCGGCTACGTCGGCCTGCGGGAAGTCTTTCTGTTTGCGCTGACGTTTCCGGGCGTGCTGGCCGGCTTTCTGCTCTCCGCAACGCTGGTCAACCGCCTGCCCTTCGAGGCCATGCGACCGATCATTCTGGGCATTGCCGGTCTGTCCGGCACGGCGGCACTGATCCGCGGCATTATTGCGTACTGAGTTCGCAAAAATTGGCTACACTGGACGCAGACCAGCGACCCGTGAGAGTCACAGCCGTGTTTGCCATCTTTGTCGTCAATACGCTTGTCGTCGCCGTCGCGGTGGTGATTCATTATGAGTGCCTGATCCGGCTGGCGACCCTGATGCCGCGCCTGAAGCTGCGGCATCGCTTCCGGTTGCTGATTGGTGTGTTCGGAGCCTTGCTGGCTCACGTTGCCGAAGTGTGGCTGTTCGCCGCGGCTTATTATCTGATGGCCCGCACGGACGGCTGGGGTGGCTTTGCCGGTCAGTCCACAGGCAGCCTGCTGGACTGTGGCTATTTTTCATTCACCACCTTTACCACACTCGGCTTCGGCGACATTGAACCACTCGGAGCGCTGAGATACCTGACCGGCATTGAAGCACTGACTGGGCTGGTCCTGATCACCTGGACTGCGTCCTTCCTGTACATTGAAATGCAGCGATACTGGCCGTCGCGCTGATCACCACAAGGACCGTTATCATGAATGCTCCGTTGACCGACACGGCTCTCAAGCCCAGCACCATCCGGATCGGACGTCGCTATCGCGCCAGCCGGCTCGACACCCACTACGACGCAATCATCGTCGGCTCCGGTATCGGCGGTTTGACGACCGCCGCCTGCCTGGCCAAGGCGGGCAAAAAGGTGCTGGTGCTGGAACAGCACTACACCGCCGGCGGCTACACCCACAGCTATGCCCGAAACGGGTACGAATGGGACGTGGGCGTACACTATATCGGCGACATGGGCTCTCCCAATACCCTGGGCCGGAAACTGTTCGACTACATTACCGATGGCCAGTTGCAGTGGGCAGCCATGTCGGACAACTACGACCGATTCTACCTGGGCGAGACGGTGGTGGATCTGCGGGCCGGCAAAACCGGCTTCCGGCAGTCTCTTCTGGCGGCCTTTCCAGACGAGGCCCGGGCGATTGACCGGTACATGGCGCTGCTGGACAAAGTCGCCAGCGGGATGCAGTTCTACACGCTCTCCAAGCTGGCCCCCGGGGTGATTGGCCCGGCTCTCGGCAAGGCCATGAAGCTCGCCCTGCCGTCCTGCTTCAACAAGACCACGTACGAGGTTCTCTCCGGCCTGACCGACAATCAGACACTGATCGGCGCGATCACCGGCCAATGGGGTGACTGCGGCGTCACGCCACGGCAGTCGAGCTTCATGATCCACGCGCTGATCGCCAAGCATTACATCCATGGCGGCTACTACCCGGTAGGCGGCGCCTCCGAAATTGCCCGGACCATTATCCCGGTAATCCAGCGCAGTGGCGGCGAGGTGTTCACCTACGCTGACGTCACGGACATTCTGGTTCGCAAGAACCGCGTGCAGGGTGTGCGCATGGCGGACGGCACCGAGATTCCCGCCGACACGGTGATCAGCGGCGCCGGTGTCATCAACACCTTTGAAACCCTGCTGCCACCGGAGGCGGCCAGAGCCTGCGGCTACGCGTCGAAGCGGCGCCACATCCAGCCATCCATGCCGCACCTCGGCCTCTACATCGGCCTGAAGGGCACGCCCGAGTCGCTGGGTTTGCCGCGGACCAATTTCTGGATCTATCCCGGCGCCGATCACGATCAGAACGTCGCCCGCTTTCTGGCGGACCCCGACAGCGAATTCCCGGTGGTGTATATCTCGTTTCCGGCGGCCAAGGACCCGAGCTACCAGGACCGCTATCCCGGTACGGCTACCATCGAGATCGTGGCACCGACCACCTATGAGCAGTTCGAGCCCTGGCA
>JAWVWU010000034.1:0-10759 GCA_033723595.1 Marinobacter sp.
CAGAACCGGCAACTCAAGCAGAACTACAACAGCTTGCTGGTCCGCAACCTGCCGCCACTGCAAACCATGGAGTCGCTCCTGTTTGAACTGGTCTGGGCCGGCGTCATTCTGCTGGTCCTGGCGATTACCACCGGGGCACTGTTTGTGAATGACCTGTTTGCTCAGCACCTGGTGCATAAAACGGTTTTTTCACTGGTCTCGCTGGTGGTGTTTGTCGCGCTGCTCATCGGTCGATACACCCAGGGCTGGCGCGGTATCACGGCCAGCCGCTGGACGCTCGCCGGCTGCCTGCTGCTGATGATCGGCTTTTACGGGAGCAAGTTTGTGCTGGAACTGATCTTCCACAAGGGATTCTGACGGCATCGCTCGAAATTCTTGACACACACCGGCCATGCCCCCTAGTTTTCTGTTCTGGTTGCAAAGAAAGGATCTCTCTTTTTGAACGACACATCGCTCACGGCGCTGTTTTCCCTTCTGATCGGACTCATCCTGCTGTCCGCTTTTTTCTCCAGCTCTGAAACAGGCATGATGTCGCTGAATCGATATCGCCTGAAACACCTGGCCAAAACGGGTCACAAAGGGGCGAAGCGGGCGAACAACCTGCTCAAGCGCACCGATCAGCTGATTGGCGTTATCCTGATTGGCAATAACTTCGTCAATATCTTCGCCTCGTCCATTGCGACCGTCATTGCGATGAAAATCTGGGGCGATGCCGGCATCGCCATCGCGACGGTTCTGCTGACCATTGTCATCCTGATATTTGCCGAGGTCACCCCGAAATCTCTGGCGGCACTTTTTCCGGAGAAAATTGCGTTTCCGGCCAGCCACGTTCTCGGCCCGCTGCTCAAACTCCTGTACCCGATGGTCTGGCTGGTTAACCTCCTGACCGGAGCGATCCTCAAAATCATTGGCGTCTCCGCCAATGAGGCCGCCAATGACCATCTTAGCCGCGAGGAGCTGCGCACACTGGTCAACGAAGCGGGCGCCCTGATACCCAGCAAGCACAAGGATATGCTGGTCAGCATCCTCGACCTCGAGAAGGTAACCGTTAACGACATACTCATCCCGCGGAATGAGATTGTCGGGATCGACCTGGATGACGATATGGACGCCGTTCTGCGCCAGCTGCGCAGCAGCCAGCATACCCGGCTGCCGGTCTACAAAGGCGACATCAACAACATCCAGGGCATTCTTCATCTGCGCAACACGTCAAAGCTGCTGATGCAGGAAGACATCAACAAAGCGATGATTATGCAGCTTTGCCGGGAGCCCTACTTCGTGCCGGAAAGCACACCGCTCAACACACAGCTGATCAACTTCCAGAAGGCCAAACGACGCTTCGGCATTGTCGTGGACGAATACGGCGATGTACTGGGTATCGCGACACTCGAGGACATCCTTGAGGAAATCGTGGGCGAGTTCACCACCGACTACGCCGCGACCAGTCCGGATGTCATCCCTCAGGAGGACGGCACCTTTATCATCGACGGTGCGGCCGCGGTGCGGGTCATCAATAAGACCCTGGGCTGGAAACTGCCCACAGACGGTCCGAAAACCCTCAACGGCCTGATAACCGAAACCCTGGAAAGCATCCCGGAAACCAACGTGTGCCTGAAGGTGGGGGGCCATCGACTGGAAGTTCTGCAAATCAAGGACAATGTGGTCAAGGCGGCCATCGTCCATCCCATCCCGCGCCGCAAAAAGCGCGCGGCAAAGCGCTGATCACCATTAGATCATTCCGTTATAGCGCCTCCCTTCTTAACAAGATCAAAATTTAACCATTTTCTTGACCCCGTCGTATTAACTACCAACACTGAAACCGATGCCGTTATAACAACAACAGGAGCTCTATCCATGAGTTTAGGCCATACGGTTGGACTACTGACGCACCCGGACAAGGAATGGGAAGCGATCCGCAAGGACTCGGAATCGCTGGGTAAATTGTACCTGGGACACATTCTCGTATTGGCACTTATTCCGGCGGCCGCGGGTTTTTACGGAACCACCCAGGTCGGCTGGCAAATCGGCGACGGGCAGCTCATTCGCCTGACGGCGGGCAGTGCCCTGCAACTGTGTGTACTTTTCTACACGGCGATGATCGCGGGTATCTACATCATCGGCCGGTTCATTGACTTCTTCGCGGCGACCTATGACGTTCGCGATGACAACCCCAAAGGCGTGATCCTGGCGGCATACACCGCGACGCCGGTATTCCTGATGGGCGTCATTGCGGTGTACCCGAACGTCTGGGTGAACATGGCTGTGGGCCTGCTGGCCGTGGCCTACTCGGTCTACCTGTTGTATGAAGGGCTGCCGATCCTGATGAAGATACCGGAAGGTCGCGGGTTCATGTTCGCGTCGTCGGTCCTGACCGTCGGGCTGGTAATGTTCGTGGGGCTGCTCGCCATCAGCGTGGTTATCTGGAGCATGGGGGTCGGACCGGTTTACGTTAATTGATGAGCCAGCTGTCCCCAACGACTGACTGTCTCGTCAGGGCGGCCATTGTGCTGCCCTGACGTTTTTTGGGATAATTATTGAACGATTAGAATTTGGTCATGTTTCAATTCGTAAATCTGTTGTAGATTACCCATAAAAGCAGAAAAAAGCAGATAAGCTCGGGTTTTGTATCCGGTTGAGGCGTTACGGGAGTCGGCCATGAACAAGCAGTCCGGCATACACTATCTTCATGAGCACAGAGGCTCGGGAGACGCAGTGGCATTGCCAAAAGAGCTTATCCGGATTCGAGATACCGTGGTTGCAGGCCTTGGGGACTTGTTGCAGGGCGCCTTTGACGCGGTCGATGATTCGTTGTTCGAGCTGGCCAATAACGCGCGCAGCAACAATGAACAGAACCGTTATTTCGAGGCCATGCGCGAAATTCGCATCAAGCGCAAAGGCGTTGAAAAGCATTTCCAGGCATCCGTAGCCGATCTGTTCAGCCATCCACCTCAGGCAAGCACCGCAGCCGCGCCCGAGCAATCCAGCCAGGCCACGGCCGATACGCTGTCACTGGTTCAGAACGATGACCTGGAAGAACAGGTCGCCCTGAACGCCATGGTCACCAAGTCTCGCGCCTATTTCCAAGGACCGCTGATTCAGCTCCAGACCCGTTTCAGCACCGTTTATCCCTCGGCCTCCGAGGAAGACCCGGTCAATCCGATGGCTCCGGAACACCTCTGTGGTGCCTTCGTTGAGGCAACCCAGAGCCTCGAGATCCAGATTCGCGAACGTCTGATTGTCCTCAAGCAGTTCGACCGCTACGTGGTCTCCAATCTGGGAATGCTGCTCGACGAAGCCAACCGGATCATGATTCAGGCCGGCGTGATTCCGAATTTCCGGTACCACGGCAAAACCGGCGAACAGGCCAAGAGGCCCGCCGCCACGGGATCCCAGGGCATTGCCGAGGACCCGTCCTCCAACGACTACAATGCGCGAGCGGCGGATAACCGTCGCGACGAGGCATTGTTCGATCAGATCCGACAAATGCTTGCCCAGCAACGCGCCGATGGCGGAAGCGCAACGCCGCGGTCAGCCGACCCCAACCTCCACGTAGTCGGCGACACCGAGCTGTTCCAGCTGCTGATGACGTCCCTGCCGCAGCAACCTCCGCAGGATTACGCCACAACCAATCTCAGCGAAGGCGAGCCCCTGGTGGTCGACCTCAGGGCCGTCGTTGAGCACCTGCTGCGCAACACCCGGACCGCTGACGGCAAGAAACCCGCCCTGGATGAAATGGACGAGGATCTCATCAACCTTGTCTCCATGTTGTTCGAATTCATTCTTGACGATTACAACCTGTCGGCACCGATCCAGGTACTGATCAGCCGCTTGCAGATTCCGATTCTCAAGGTAGTGATCAAGGACAAGACCTTTTTCAGCAAGGCAACTCACCCTGCGAGACGTTTACTCAACACCCTGGCCCGCGCCGGCATTGGCTGGAGCGACAGTGACGAAAAAGCCCGCGACAAACTTTACGACCAGATCCACACCACCGTGATGCGGATACTGAATGAATTCGATGGCGACGTGACCCTGTTCGACAAGCTGGGAGAGGAGTTCGACCAGTTCCTGGCCCGTGAAAACCGCAAGGCGAACCTGGTAGAGCAACGTACTCGTGAGTCTGAGCGGGGCCGCATAAAATCCCAGAAGGCTCAGCAGACAGTTGATCAGTTGTTACAGGAAAAACTGTCCCGACACAGAATATCCGAGTCTATTCGGGATATTCTGCAGAACGGATGGAGCCGCGTGATGTTTCTCGCCTACCTGCGTGACGACGTCGAGCATCGCTGGAACCAGTCTGTTCGTGTTGTTGACGATCTGATCTGGTGCCTGCACCCTCACCTCGAGGATGAAGAGCGTGATGAGTGGGTGCGAGTGGTTCCAGCCCTGCTGAAAGCGCTGCGGGCCGGACTGGAGGAAGTGTCCTACAACTCCAGCAAGCTTGACGATATGATGTCCGAGCTCAAACACGAGCTCACCGAGGCGTTCCGCGCCCATGCGCTTGCGGAGGCACGGGAAACGCCGCCTGAACCGCCGGCCGAAGAACCGGTCCCGGTTGTTCAGCAGACGGCCATTGAACGTCAGCAGGAACTTGAAGACGCAGCCATCGCCGAATACATCTCACAGGTCGACCTGATCGAAATCGGCCACTGGGTGGAGTTCAACCTGGTCAACGGCGCCAGCTTCCGTTGCAAACTGTCGGCCATTATTGAAGAGGCCGACTGTTTTGTCTTCGTGAACCGGATGGGGCTGAAGGTCATCGAGAAGACCCGCACGGAGCTCGCCCACGAGATGCGTCGGGGTCGGCTCACGACGCTGGAACAGGGTGCGCTGATCGACCGTGCACTGGACGCGGTCATGGGCAGCCTGCGACGCAAGTCAGCCTGATCGGAGGGCCCGCTGGCCCGACCCCTGTTACGCGGCAGTTCCTGGAGTGTCTCATTCACCATGCTGGAAACCGGTAGAATCAACCGCCTGCCGGTTAAGTACCGGATGCTGCTGGCGCTGTCCGTCGCCCTGCTTGTGCACACTCTCATAGCCGCCGCCCTGTCGCTAATGATACCGATGCGGCACCCCCCACAAAGAAGCAGCCTGGACATAACGCTGGTCCGGTCAGGGCTCGAGGCGAGCAGCCCGTCCTCTGCCAGCACCCCGGCAACCTCGCCTTCCAGCCCCAGACAGACGACGCAGGCGACAGCCGCCAGCAAGCGGCAACCGACAACCCACGAAAGCCCACAGACAGTATCCCGGCCTGCCCAACCCAAACCTGAGCCCGCACCGGCCCAGCCCAGGGCATCACAGCCGGCAGCGGTTGCGTCCGAACCAGACAGCCGTAAAGGCGCTCATTCGCCGGTCGACGGGAACACCGATGAGAGCATGACCCAGGTCACGCCACCGACACCCGCAAAAAAACCTTCCTACGCAGATACGCTGGTCGTTCAGATCGCAAAAGAGGCGGGCCGGGAAGCCCTGAAAATTCCAAATCAGACGGTACGGGAGGGGCTGGAGCCACTTCAACTGGAGTTGAAGCTCATGTCCAACGGAACACTGGTGCGTGCGGATATTATCCAGTCCACGGGCATCAAGGCGTACGACCAGTCCATTTTGCGCGCAGCACTGAGGGCAAGCCCGTTTCCGGAACCGCCTCGCGACGAGCGTCAATCCGACCTTCGGTTCCGAATAACGTTTTACCTGAAACCCGACCGCTGACCACCTTCCCGGTCAGCAGCCGGCAACAGGAACACAGGCAGGATCAGGCTTCGGTTTTGCCGACAGCCGCTTTCACCATGTTGGTCAGCTCACCGCTCTCAGACAGCTCGAGCACGATGTCGCAACCGCCGACCAGTTCGCCACCGACATACAGCTGCGGATACGTCGGCCAGCTGGAGTAGACCTTCAGTCCCTCGCGCAGCTCCTGGTTGTCCAGGATATTGACGTAGGCAAAGCGCTCGCCGCAGGCCATCAGGGCTTGCACTGTTTTCGCGGAAAAACCGCATTGCGGCGCTTCCGGTGACCCTTTCATATACAGAATGACCGGATTTTCGGTCAATTGGCTCTTAATGGTTTCGTTGATATCCATGGATGCACGACCTCTCATTAAACAGTGTGGAAGGAAGCGGTATCGGGTAACTCATCGTTAGACGGATTTGCCCGGTGATACGAGCCGCCTTCAGCTTCAGACCTCAGTCATGACGTCATTGTACACATCCCCGTTAAAGCGCACCAAGTGTCTGGGTACTGCACGGGAGAGGAGCCCCGGAAAGCACGGCGTCACAGCCGGCGCGCCCGGGACTCGCGCCCTCTGCAGGCGCGCCATTGTCTTCATAAGTATTAACCGCTAGACTTTATCAACTGTCTGTCAACAGACTTTCCTGGCAGCTCCCGATACTTCAAAGCGCTGGTGCGGTTTCCCGCAGCCCGGCCCATCACTATTTCCGTTAGCACAACCATGACGGCCGGGGAGAAACCTGCAGGCGGACCTCCCCGACAGGTTTAACCCGGGGTTGACTGAATTCTGGGGATGAATCATGGCGGATCAACCGCTGCTCAATACATACGGCCGATTACCGATTGTGTTTGACCACGGCCAGGGGCCCTGGCTCTACGATACCGATGGTCATCGCTACTTTGATACGTTCGCCGGCATCGCGGTGTGCGGGCTCGGCCATGCCCATCCTGCAGTCACTGAGGCCATCTCCCGGCAATCCGCTCGCCTGCTCCATTGCTCCAACCTGTTCTATACCAGAGAACAGCGCCAGCTTGCGCGTAAGCTCTGCGACATGGCTGACATGGACGGTGTCTTTCTGGCCAATTCCGGTGCCGAGGCCAATGAGGCGGCCATCAAACTGGCCCGGCTATATGGCCACCAGCGGGGCATTGAATCGCCGGTGATCGTGGTCATGGAACGGGCATTCCACGGACGCACGCTGGCCACACTGACGGCGACCGGCAACCGCAAGGTACAGGACGGCTTCGAACCCCTGATGCCCGGTTTTATCCGCGTTCCCTTCAATGATACGCAGGCGCTTAAAGCCGTCGCTGAGTCCGATCGCAATATTGTGGCGGTCCTGCTGGAACCCATTCAGGGCGAAGGCGGACTGGCTGTTGCCACCGCGGAATGGCTCACCAGTGTCCGGAATCTTTGCAATGAGCATGACTGGCTGATGATGCTGGACGAGGTTCAGACCGGCAACGGCCGAACCGGCCACCTGTTTGCCTATCAGCATTTCGGCGTCACACCCGACGTGGTGACCACAGCCAAGGGTCTTGGCAATGGGTTCCCCATCGGAGCCTGCCTGGCACGAGGTCAGGCCGCACACACCTTTGCACCCGGGCATCACGGTTCGACATTCGGCGGCAACGCCCTGGCCTGTGCCGCCGCCCTGGCCGTGCTGAACACGCTGGAACAGGAACACCTGCCCGAACGGGCGGCCTATCTCGGCCAGCGTATCCAGAGCAAACTCAGGGCGGCCTTCCGGGGCGTCGATTATGTCCGGGACATCCGCGGTATCGGTCTGATGATGGGCATCGAAATGGCGTCATCCTGCCCGGAGCTGGTGCCGCTTGCCAAGATCCAGGGCCTGCTGCTGAACGTGACCGCAGAACGGGTCATTCGCCTGCTTCCCCCGCTTACCCTGACCGACGACGAGGCCGATTACATGGTCGAGCAGCTGGTCCGGGTGATCAAGCTCCATGCAGGCGACGACCGACTCAATCCCCGGGGCCACGGGCTGCCGGACGATGACGTCACCCGACACTGATACGGCTTTGCCGACCTACCCGATTCTATTCCATGACAAAGAGCATACCCATGCCAGTAAGACACTTTCTAACGCTGAACGACCTGACTACGGATGAACTGTTTCTGCTACTGGATCATGCCAGCAAACTGAAAAGAGACTGGCGTCAGCGCGCCATCCGGAACTCCCTGAAAAATCGGGTTCTGGCCATGATTTTTGAAAAATCATCCACTCGTACCCGGGTGTCTTTCGAAGCCGGCATGACTCAGCTTGGCGGAGCCGCCCTGTTCCTGTCTCCCCGGGATACGCAGCTGGGACGCGGGGAGCCGGTCGAGGATTCGTCACGGGTCATTTCCAGCATGGTGGATGCGGTGATGATCCGGACCTTTGACCACCAACTGGTCGAACGCTTCGCCGCGGTGTCTCAGGCGCCCGTCATCAATGCGCTGACCGACGACTACCATCCGTGTCAGCTCCTGGCCGACATGCAGACCTATCGGGAACATCGGGGCAGTATTCGCGGCGCCACGGTGACCTGGGTAGGCGACGGCAACAACATGTGCAATTCCTACATCAACGCGGCTGAACAGTTCGACTTCAATCTTCGCATTGCGTGCCCGGAGGGCTACGAGCCGCCCGCGGAACTCCTGAGCGCTGCCGGAGACCGGGTGCACGTCATTCACGACCCGGCGGAGGCCGCCCGTGACTCCCATCTGCTGGTCACTGACGTCTGGGCATCCATGGGTCAGGAAGACGAACAAAAGGCCAGGGCCAAACGCTTTGCCGACTATCAGATCAGTCCGTCACTGATGGCACTGGCCGACCCGGATGCCCTGTTCATGCACTGCCTGCCGGCGCACCGGGGCGAGGAAATTTCCGAGGACATGCTCGAGCATCGCAGCTCGGTGGTCTGGGACGAAGCCGAAAACAGACTGCACGCCCAGAAGGCATTGCTGGAATTTCTGATCCTCGGCCAACTCGACTAGCGGGACGCTGCCATCCCGGCGGTTGATCGACCGGGAACACGGCCAACCGTCTCAGCGCGTGCAGACCCGGTCAATAGCGTCCAGCCAGCCCGCGTAAAGCCGATCTCGCTGGTCAGCCTCCATGTCCGGCTCAAAACGCCGCTCGCGAGCCCAGAGGGCGGCAATCTCGTCCAGGCTCTCGTAAACGCCAGTCTGCAGCCCGGCCAGGTATGCCGCACCCAATGCGGTGGTCTCCGTCACCCTGGGCCGATCTACCGGCACGTCGAGAATATTGGCCAGGAACTGCATCAGCCAGTCGTTCACGACCATACCGCCGTCCACCCGCAATGCCTTCAAGTCGGCGCCGTCATTCTGGATCGCGCGCACCAGGTCCCGGGTTTGATAGCACACCGATTGCAGACCCGCCGTGACAATTTCAGCAATACCGGTGTCCCGGGTCAGCCCCATGATGGCTCCACGAGCGTGAGGGTCCCAGTGTGGTGCCCCCAGACCGGTGAACGCCGGCACCAGATAAACCGGGTTGTCGACCCCGACCGACTCTGCCAGCTTCAGCGAGTCCCGGGCGTGCTTGATCAGATTGAGGCCGTCGCGTAACCACTGCATGGCGGCGCCCGCCACAAAGATGCTGCCCTCAATCGCATAATAGGGTTTGCCATCAAGGCGATAGGCCATGGTGGTCAGCAGGCGATTCTCGGACCGTACCGCTTCCTGGCCGGTGTTGACCATCAAAAAGCAGCCGGTGCCATAGGTACTCTTGGCCATACCCCGCTCAAAGCAGGCCTGCCCGATCAGCGCTGCGTGCTGATCGCCTGCCATTCCGGCGACCGGTACCGGCGCATCCAGCCAGTGCGCCTCGATCACGCCGAAGTCATCGGCGGAATCCCTCACCTCCGGTAGCAGTGACGACGGCACCCGAAACAGATCCAGCAACGCCTGATCCCAGGTCTGGCTGTGAATATTGAACAGAGCCGTGCGCGAGGCATTGGTGGCGTCGGTCAGGTGCCTATCGCCGCCGGTCAGATTCCAGAGTAGCCAACTGTCAACGGTACCAAACGCCAGCTCACCGCGTTCGGCGCGATCCCGGGCGCCGTCAACATGATCCAGAATCCAGGCAATCTTGGTCGCTGAAAAATACGGATCAATAAGAAGACCCGTGCGGGACGCGACGGTTTCTTCATGCCCGCGGGCCCGCAAATCGGTGCAGATTTCGGCGGTACGACGGTCCTGCCAGACAATAGCGCGATGGATAGGCCGACCCGTCTGTCGATCCCAGATAATCGTTGTTTCGCGCTGATTGGTGATACCGATCCCGATCAGATCCGACGCCTTAATGCCAGCCGATGCCAGCACTTCCCGACAGACCGCCAGCGTACTCTCCCAGATTTCCGTCGCATCGTGCTCGACCCAGCCGTCCCGGGGAAAATGCTGGTGAAACTCCTGCTGCGCAACGGCCAGGCTCTGTCCTGAGCGCTCGAAAACAATCGCCCGTGAGCTGGTCGTACCCTGGTCAATAGCGAGTAGATAGGCAGGCATTGCAATATCCTTGTTGTTTGAAATGTCCGGTTACCGCTAACCTCAAACCGGACGGGGCCACCAGGGAACCAGCGCAGGGCGCAGGGGCAATGCGCCCGGCAGGCATGGCTACTCAGGTGTTTCGGAAAGGAAAATTATAGTCAAGAACCGCCGCAACTTAAACCGGTCAGCGGGTAGTTGCAGCGGTTTGTCCGGGGCCGGCAATGTTCTGTTTCGAAAACGCCGTTGACAAATAGCAGGCATAAAAAAAGGCCGGATATACCGGCCTTAAAATGACGAATGAAACAAGGAAAGTTCGTAGGAACTACAACCTCAAAAGTCATCCCTTACGCTTTCAAGTATCGAGCATGGACAGACAATTGTCCGTGAGAGTTGTGTAGCGACTTTGTTACATCTCGTTGTCAGCCGCGAACGGCATCCGGTTTCCGTCGTGGCCAGACCAGACTGAAGCGGGCACCGCCGAGCTCACTGCTGCGGCTGACAAACGCCTGTCCGCCATGC
>JAWVWU010000035.1:0-10755 GCA_033723595.1 Marinobacter sp.
GAAGGTCACGAAGCGAGCGTCAAAGCCTGACCGGTTTTCTGATTCGCAACAGTGCTTGCATTCAGAGCTTGCTTCATCCTCCAGCACAGCGCTAGCCTTACCCCGCCTTTGCGGGGTTTTTTTTGAACTCCCGAAATCGATCCCCATCCCGACCCCGACCCAGCTTGGTCGCGGTCCGCTATGGACCGCCTGCGACAGTGCCGGCGTTGACCGCAGAGGCAGCGGGGTTCGAGTCTGTGCCCAGGAGCGCGCTCATTATGTCCGAGTCAGCCAGCCGGCCCCGTAGCCGGGCCCGTTATATCACGCCCGACGGTGAGCGTCAGTTGCGCGACGAACTGCAGTATCTGTGGAAGCAGAAACGACCCGAGGTGACCCAGGCTGTCCGGGAGGCCGCTGCGCTGGGCGATCGCTCGGAAAACGCCGAGTATATTTATGGCAAAAAACAACTGCGGGAAATCGATCGGCGTGTGCGGTTTCTGAGCAAGCGGCTCGACGAGCTGACGGTGGTTGACCGTCTGCCAGAGGACACAGGCCGCGTGTTCTTCGGCGCCTGGGTCTCGATTGAAAACGAAGCTGGTGAGCATCACCGGTATCGACTGGTCGGGCCGGATGAATTTGACCTGTCCCGGGGGCTGCTCAGCGTCGACTCTCCCATGGCCCGGGCCCTGTTGGGCAAACGCCTGGACGACGAGGTCAGGATCCGCACGCCCGAAGGGGTCTCGGAGGTGGTGATCACGGACATTCATTATGACCCGTATTGACCCGTGAAAGACGTCACAAATTTGGCGTCTGATTAAAACCTTTGCTTTAATTGTCGATAAACTGACCAAAAGTTGTCATGGCGCTGGGGCAAGACGCTTACAGTGCCGTCGCTGATGGGAATGGATGACAGTCATGGATAACAGGCAAGGAGTCAGAGTCTGGGGGCAGGCATTGCTGTGGCTGGTGGTGTGCGGGCCGACTGCCGTCTGGGCGCAAGCCAGCCAGCAGGCAGACGCCGCCGACGACAGTTCGACGCCGGCGTTTGATTATCAGGAGCGGTCCACGCTGAACACCACGCCGTTCAGGCCCATGGGGGAGGACTCCCTCGCCGACACCGCCATCGAGGGCGGGCTGGAAGCGCCGGCGCCAGGCGTGGCCGTGACGTCGGTTCAGTCAGCGAAAGAAGCGTTCTACCTGGATCCGCTGGCCCTGAAACCGGGGGACAGTCGCACCGATCTGGGCCGGTCCGAAGTCCCCGTGGAGTTCCGTTTCAGCAATCCGAAAGTGGTGCCCGGACAGACCTTTGGCAATAATTACGTGATTCGGCCACCGTCCAACCGAACCTACGATACCTTCAATACCAACGTTCAGGGCCGTTGACGGACTCGCAGCGCCCCGACTCGCCTCAGGCAATGGCCTGCGATGGCGGAAACTTCTGCAACACATCCTCGTAGAAAAAACTCAGGGCCTGGCGAGCCTGATTCAGCCGCGCGCGAGAAACCAGAACGCGATCACGCAGGTAGATCAGAAACAGCTGCTGATCCTCGTCCTCCAGATCACCCGCATCCTTCAGGCCATTGAACAGCACGAAACGGGTAATCCAGTGCAGGTAAGTCTGCTCCGTGCGCTGATTGAGGTGGTGCGTGCGGATGGCGTCGGTGACTCGATTGACCAGACCGGGCTGGCTCTGTTCGAGAGCGTCTGTGATGTGCATGGTTGTCGTCCTTATTACCGTGCTGAGGTGATCATACTGCACTGATTGTGTGACAGTGTCTTGACTCACATCACTCAAAGTCGTCGTTCCCGGGGGCCGAGTCGTTCAACCCTGCCCGGGCGCGTCCGTGTCAGGGCCGCTTCATGGCCTCCAGACGGTCAATGTAGCGTTGCATGGCCTCGTCGGAGGAGGTGCCTTTTAGTTCAGCCCAGGCATCGTATTTTGCGCGACCGACAAAATCCATCATGCCCGGGCGCTTGCCGGACACATCGCCCTCGGTGGCCTGTTTGTAGAGCCCATAGAATTCAAGTTTGAGATCGTTGGACGGCTTGAAGTCGCCCTCGGCGGTCTGGATGTAGTTAACTGCCTCGTCAAACTGCTTTTTCAGGTCACTCATAATGCATCCTTGTCAGGTCGGGTTGCGTCCGTCACCAAGGCGGAACGAGTGGGCAGTATATCCCGTGCCTGTGTGCTCCGTCATTGGCTGAACCGACCATCTGGCCTGACGTTTATGCTGTGTTCAGCGCTCTTGCAAGAGGCAATTAGTTGCCCGGGCAGAACGATTTCTCGCAGGCCCGGCGATTTATTGCTTGAGGGCCCCCGGCTTTGTGTGTACAGTTTTGCCCGTAGCGTACCAGGACGGTACATGCAACGGACTGTAGTGTTTGTAAATGGACTTTCAGGGAGCCAGACCATGTCTAAGGACGGATCCGTCGCGCCTAAAGAGCGCATCAATATCAAGTATGTCCCCGCCACCGGTGATCAGCAGGCTGAAATGGAACTGCCGCTGAAGATGTTTGTTGTTGGTGACTTTAAGGGGCAGCCCGAAGAAACCCCTCTCGAAGACCGCAAGACCGTTTCTGTCGACAAGAACAACTTCCAGTCGGTGATGAAGGAAGCCGGTTTGAGTCTGTCCGCGTCGGTTACCAACCGCCTGGACGACGAAGCCGATGACTTGCCGGTCAATCTCGAATTCCAGACTCTCGACGATTTTTCCCCCGACAGCGTGGCCCGTCAGGTGCCTGAACTGCGCAAACTCATTGAGTTGCGTGAGGCGCTGGTGGCGTTGAAAGGCCCGCTGGGCAACGTGCCTTCATTCAGGTCCAAAATGCAGGCGCTGCTGGACAGCGATGAAGCCCGGGAAAAACTGTTGCAGGAACTGGATCTGGCCACCGGCGACGCCGAATAATTCGGCGTCCCTTGCCCTGGGCGTTGGATAGCGCCCGTTTTCTAAGACTGATTAAAACGTACTGAAGGGATCTGGTATGTCTGATACGGCTGTGCAGCAATCTGCTGACTCTGAATCTGTAAGTGAAGGATCACTGCTTGACCAGGTAATGGCAAACAGTCGCATGGCTCCGGCGGATGAGGGCTATGATATTGCTCGCCGCGGAGTTGCCACTTTTATTGCCAACTTGTTGAAAAACGACGAGAAAGGCCAGCCCGTCAACAAGGCGCTGGTAGACCAGATGGTGGTCGAACTGGATCGCAAGATCAGTGCCCAAATGGACGAAATCCTGCATGCGCCGGCATTGCAGGAACTTGAATCGTCCTGGCGCGGGCTCAAACTGATGGTAGACCGGACTGACTTCCGGGAAAACATCAAGGTGGATATTCTTCATGCCACCAAAACCGAACTGCTCGAGGATTTTGAGTTCGCACCGGACGTAACCCAGACCGGCTTCTACAAGCATATTTATGCGACCGGTTATGGCCAGTTTGGTGGTGAACCGGTGGGCGCTGTTGTGGGCAACTACGCGTTTACGCCGTCCACGCCGGACATCAAACTGCTGCAATATGTGTCGTCAGTGGGTGCCATGGCGCATGCGCCGTTCCTGTCGTCGGTGGCTCCGACGTTCTTTGGCGTCGACAGCTTCCAGGAACTGCCCACGATCAAGGAACTGAAAGCTGTGTTCGAAGGGCCGCGCTATGCCAAATGGCGCTCTCTGCGCGAGTCGGAAGACGCCCGATACCTGGGCCTGACGGCACCGCGCTTCCTGCTTCGGACTCCGTATGATCCGGTAGAAAACCCGGTTCGCAGTTTCAGTTACAAGGAAGACGTCAGCGCCGACCACGATCACTACCTGTGGGGCAACACTGCTTACCTGTTGGCTACCCGTCTGACCGACAGTTTCGCCAAATACCGCTGGTGTCCGAACATTATCGGCCCGCAGAGTGGCGGTGCGGTGGAAGACCTGCCGGTGCACCTGTTTGAATCCTTTGGTCAGTTGGAAGCGAAAATTCCTACCGAAGTGCTGGTGACGGACCGTCGCGAATACGAAATGGCGGATGAGGGCTTCATTTCCCTGACCATGCGCAAAGGTAGTGACAACGCAGCATTTTTCTCGGCCAACTCGGTGCAGAAGCCGAAGCAGTTTCCCAACACCCGGGAAGGCAAGGAGGCCGAGACCAATTACAAACTCGGTACCCAGCTGCCGTATATGTTTATCGTCAACCGGTTGGCGCACTACATCAAGGTTCTGCAACGGGAGCAGATTGGTTCCTGGAAAGAGCGGCAGGACCTGGAGCGGGAGCTCAACACCTGGATTCGCCAATATGTGGCGGACCAGGAGAATCCTCCGGCCGATGTGCGCAGCCGTCGTCCCCTGCGGGCAGCCCGGATTACGGTTTCCGAAGTGGAAGGCGATCCGGGCTGGTACCAGGTGTCATTGGCGGTACGTCCGCACTTCAAATATATGGGTGCCAACTTCGAGCTGTCGCTGGTCGGTCGTCTGGACAAGGAATAATTCGTGGTCATGGACACCG
Source organism: Marinobacter sp. (assembly GCA_033723595.1). Classification (GTDB taxonomy): domain Bacteria; phylum Pseudomonadota; class Gammaproteobacteria; order Pseudomonadales; family Oleiphilaceae; genus Marinobacter. Next base: position 4,463 of record JAWVWU010000035.1, read on the forward strand.
ATCACGACGGTGTTCAGATCCGTGGAGGCAGCCTGTTCGAGCGTCTTGAACAGGCTGCCGAGCCTGCCGGCACCGGCATGGGGGAGGTTACGTATGTTGTCGACTCCATCAAGCGCCACCTGGTGCGGCTGCTGAATACCCACCCGGGAAACAGCGCCAGTGCGCCAGGCCTCGGGCTGGTGGATTTCAACGATGCCACCCTGGGTACCCACGATCTGAGCATCCGGATTCGCAGCGCAATCCGTCAGTGCATTGAACGCTTCGAACCCCGCGTCAACCGCGTGGACGTCGTGGCATTGTCGCAGGGACCGGATCCCTTGCAGTTGCGTTTCCAGGTGACGGTCCATCTGCGGGTTGCGTCTGTCGAGGACAAGACCACGATCGATCTTCTGTTGGACGACAAACGCTATTATCGCGTGGTGTAACGTCGTGAAGTTAAACCGATTCTATCGAGATGAACTGAGCTTTCTGAAGCTTCAGGGCCGGGAGTTTGCGGAAGCGCATCCGCAGCTTACCCGCTTTCTGTCCGAGCAAAGCACGGATCCGGATGTCGAGCGCCTGCTGGAAGGGTTTGCGTTTCTCACCGGTAAGTTGCGTGAGAAAGTGGAAGACGAGTTTCCCGAACTCACCCACTCGCTGCTGAACATGCTGTGGCCCAACTATCTGCGCCCGGTGCCAAGCGCCACGATCATCCGTTTTGATCCGCAGTTGCATGCGATCAGTGAGCATCAGGTAGTGCAGCGGCATACGGAAATCAAGAGTCGAGCGGTCGGCAGTCTCACGCGCAAAACCGAGTGTCGATTCCGGACGTGCCGGGATGTGGATGTCTATCCGCTGAGCGTAGCCGGGGTGGTTGCCGAACATTCCCGAGAAGTGTCCACCGTGTCCGTCGACCTCGCCCTGCACACGGATCAGCCGCTGTCGGCACTGGGTATCGATAGCCTGCGATTCTATCTGGGTGGCGATCCACACACGGCAAAGACTCTCTATCTTTGGCTCAATCATTACCTGGCATCAGTGGAGCTGGTGGTGGATGGCCAGGTTTATGGCTTGCTGGCAGACTGCCTGCGGCCGGTAGGATTTGCCGGCAAGGAAGCGCTGTTGCCGTATCCGAAGAACGCCTACCCGGGTTACCGAATCCTGCAGGAGTACCTGAGTTTTCCGGAGGCCTTCCAGTTTGTGGATGTGGGCAGGCTGGGCAATCGGCTACCGGCCGTGCAAGCGGACGAGATCAGCCTGCGTTTCCGGTTCAGCCGTATGCTGCCGCCGGACGTCAAGGTGCATGCTGAAAGCCTACAGCTCTACTGTACGCCGGCGATCAATCTATTCAGTCATGAGGCCGACCCGGTCGACCTGAACGGTCGGCAGACCGATTATCGCATCCTGCCGTCGGGGCGGGCCCCCGATCATTATGAAGTATTCAGTGTGGATCACGTCGAGGGCTGGCTGGAAAATACGGCGGGCCGGGGCCAGGGCGAACCCCGGGTTTATCGGGCCTTTGAAAGTTTCCAACACGAAATTGAGCGTGACCTTAACCGCACCGCGCTCTACTACCGGGTTGCGGTCCGCGAGAGCGTGCGGGGTGATGGCTTCGATCACAGCATTGCTTTCGTGCGCGGCGATGAAACCCGGTGTCTGAACAGGCATGAGGCGATATCGCTGACGCTGACCTGCACCAATCGTCAACTGCCACGGCAACTGGCGGTGGGTGACATCTGCCTGGCAACGGAGTCCACACCGGCGTTCGCCTCGTTCCGGAATATCACCCGCCCGTCAGCGACTTTGCGACCGACCCTGGATGGCAGCCTACTGTGGACGCTGATCTCCAACCTGTCGCTCAACTACCTTTCCCTGCTGGACGTGGATTCGTTACGCACGGTATTGCGGGTTTACGACTTCCGGGCGCTGGTTGACCGGCAGGCGGAGCGTATATCGCAAAAACGCCTGGCCGGAATCGAAGCGATCGATACCCGGCCGGTTGATCGCATGGTCCGCGGTCTTCCCGTGCGAGGTATTCAGTCCGTTCTGCGGCTGGACCAGCAGGCGTTCGCATCCGAGGGCGACCTGTATCTCTTTGGCACCGTGCTGAGTCAGTTTTTCGGCCTGTATGCCAGCATAAACGCGTTTCACCTACTGGATGTGGTGAATACAGACAATCAGGAACGGTACACATGGACGTTACAACAAGGGCAGCAGCCCCTGATGTAGCGGCTTTGCAGCCCGTTCTGGGCGATGCGAAACGCTACAGCTTCTTTCAGTTGGTGGATCTGATCCACCGACACCACGGCGATGACCTCGAGCGCCACACGGATCATGAGCCACAACAGGAACGAATCCGGTTCTCCTCGACGGCAAGCCTCGGCTTCCCCGGGAGTGACGTGCTGTCGGCGTTGTTGCCGGAGCATGATCGTGCGCCCTATCAGATGGAAGTCAGCTTCCTTGGACTGCATGGCTCCCAGTCACCGTTGCCCGGCTACTACCTGGAGGATCTGGCCTGGGAGCAGGGCCAGAATCTGGGCATCCGGCGCTATTTTCTCGATTTTTTCAACCACCGGCTGGTCACGTTGTTCCACCGGGTCTGGCGCAAATACCGCTATTACGTTCGCTTCCGTCCGGTGGCCAGTGATGGATTCTCCAATCATATCTTTGCGCTGGTGGGCCTGGGTGATCAGCGATTGCGGGGTGAGACCCCCATCAACTGGTCAAAAATGCTTGCTTACGCCGGTCTCATGGCCGGTCGCAGCCGGTCGCCGGAGGTGGTCAGCGGCATCGTGGCGCACTGCTTTGACCTGGATGACGTTGAGATCGAACCCTGGGTTCTTCGTAAGGTTGCCATTCCCGCGGACCAGCAGACCTGCCTTGGCGTTACCAACGCACAGTTGGGCAACAACACGCTGGTCGGGTCCGCCATCCGGGACCGCAGTGGCAAGTTCATCCTTCGCTTACGAGGCCTTGGTCGCAGCCGGTTTGCCGACTTTCTGCCAAACGGGTGTGAGCATCAACGGCTGGTCAAACTGGTTGAGTTCACCATGCGGGAACAGCTTGCCTACGACCTCGAGCTGGTCATGCGTGCGGAAGACGTGCAGCCGATGATTCTCGGTGAAGACACGCGCCTGGGCTGGAACTCGTTTGTTAATCCGACCGCCGGAGCGCCCAGTGAGGGCGTTCGAATCCAGATTCGGCGCTAGCAGGGGACACTTTATGACTGTGATAACGGCACAGGGACTGAAACTGACCATCAGCAATCCGACCGAGGTTGCCACCGGAGAGACGACCGAACACACGTTCAGTGACCGGGGTGGTTCCATCGGCAGCGCGCAGAGCGACACCTGGCAACTGTCCGCCCATCGCACCGGTGCCGAGGGAGGACACGCCGAGATCCGGCTGGTGGACGGCGCTTTCTGTCTGATCGACCGATCAGGCCGCACCTACATCAACAGTGCCAGTCAGCCCGTAGGTCGTGGGCGTCGGGCACGCCTGACAAAGGGCGACATCATCAGCATTGGCCGGTACCGGATACAGGCCAGCCTGGTCTGCGGTGACTCAGAACACCTGCCTCTGGATGACCCTGCCTTGGAAAACTGGAACCAACTGGTCGACGGCGGTGAGGGTGACCTGAAGCGACGATCCCGGCAGCCTGAGAGTGACAAACTGGAACCGCTCACCGGACTTTCGCCCGCTCCGGCCGAGTGCATCAGTGACGATCCGCTGGAGGGATTTCAATCTGAGCCGGGCCGGGGTCAGCGCCCGGATGACCAGGGTCAGGACGATCTGCTCGCCGACAAGCCCGGCTGGTTTCGTCCGGATTCCGGGGTTACCGACGAATACAGAGACAGCCGGGATGCGGCACTGGGGCTGCCGGTGATGCGTAGTCGCGGCGACCACAGAGCCACATCCACCCGTGTCGACCGACCGGGTAGCCGGGTGTCCAACGAGAGCCATGACGCCAGTCGCGCGCACATCGGCGGGGCACCGCTGCTGCGGGGCCTGGCCACTGATCTGAACTTTCAGGATAGCGAAGATATGCGCCTGTTCATGGAGGAAGCTGGTCAGACCCTGCGCGCGACTATTGATGGTCTGCTGGCGCTTCACCAGAGTGAGGACAGCCGTCACCAGGCGCTTCGAACCCGGCTCCAGCCGATCGAGGACAACCCACTGCGCCTGGGTCAGGATCGGGATGCCACCATCCAGACCCTGTTCGCCAGTGAGCGCAGTCCCGTGCACTTGTCGGCACCCGCCGCTGTCAGCGAGAGCCTGCAGGGTCTCCGGCACCACCAGCAGGCCACCCAGGCGGCCACCCGTGAAGCCCTGGACGCTATCCTTCAGGCCTTTTCACCGGCCGCGCTGCTGCGGCGCTTTCATGGCTATCGCCGCGGCCTCCAGTCCGGTGAGGATGAACCCGCCTGGGCCTGGCAGATGTACCAGCATTATTACGCCGAGCTTAATTCGAGTCGTCAGCAGGGCTTTGAGAGGCTGTTTCAGGAAGTCTTCGAACAGGCTTACGACCAACACTTGCGTCAATTACAGAGGGAGTCGACGTTGTGACACTAAGCAAATGGAGTTTGCTGATTGCCGTTATGGTGCTTGCAGGATGCAGTACCCCCTACAAGGCGGTGACCAAAACCGCCAAGGTCATGTGGGACCCGGATATTCCCGTGGGTTATCCCGAGGACCTTCCCAGTCGAATCGATCTGACCATGCTGGCTGAGCCGGATGTGAATCCCAACGAAGCCATGGCACCTACACCGATTGCCTTTCAGATCATCGAAATGCGCGACAGCTCCCGATTGATGGCCGCTGACTTCGACCAGTTGCTGGCTGACGTCGAGGAATCCCTCGGCGAAAACTACGTAAAGCATAGCGATTACACCCTGGTGCCGGGGCAGTTCAAATTCGTCGAGTCCTACGAGATCAGCGACGAAACCCGGTTCATCGGAATCATTGCCTTTTATGCCTATCCCAATCAGTCGCAGTGGAAAAAGGTTGTCAAAGTGGACCCGGTCGGCGGGCAATATCATTTGCTCGTCAACCTTCGTGACCGGGATGTGGTTCTCAAAAAGGCGGATGACTGATGATGGCGCTGCACAACCGAGTGGTCTGGAGTGACGGTCTGTTTATCAAGCCCCAACACTTTCAGCAACAGCAACGATACCTGGAACACCAGATCAATGAGCGGGCATTGGCCGTCTCTGATTTCCTGTATGGCTTCAGTGATCTTGAACTGAACGCCGAGTACCTCAGTTTCGGTCGAGTCGGGCTGGTCCGTGCCAGTGGCCTGTTTCCGGATGGTACCCGCTTCAGCCTGCCCCAGGAGGATGTCATGCCGGAACCCCTGGAAATCACCGACGCGTCGGTGGCCAATCAGGTGGTGTATCTGGCACTGCCGCTGGGAAGCGACAGTCTGGCCGAGGTAGCATGGCCGGATACCGCGGTGTCAGGTCGGTTTCGGGCCCAGGGCGCCGAAGTGCGGGATGTGCACTCGGTGGACGGAGATGCCCACACCATCGACGTCGCCAAAGTGTCACCCCGCCTGATGCTGGAGCGGGACGACCGCAGCGCCTATGCCGCGTTGGCGTTGGGGCGGATTCTGGAGAAACGCCCAGACGCCAGTCTGGTGATGGATCCGGGGTTTGTTCCGACCATGCTGAGTGTGCGAGCCGCGCCGAAACTTCTGCGATTTGTGGGTGAAATGGCTGGTCTGATGCGCGAACGCGCGAAAAATATTGCCCAGCGGGTTGGCGCTCCCGGCCAGGGAGGGGTGGCCGATGTGGCCGACTTCATGCTGCTGCAGATGCTTAACCGGGCACATCCGCGCTTCATGCACCTGGCGCGTTTGCGTCAGTTGCACCCGGAGCGCCTCTATGAGGCGCTGCTTCAGCTGTGCGGGGAACTGGTGACGTTCACCGACGAAAGCCGGCTACCCCAGGAATACCCACCGTACGATCATGATTTGCCTGAGGCTTCGTTTTCCCCACTCATCCAGGTGTTACGTCAGTCACTGAGCACGGTTCTCGAGCCGCGGGCCCTGGCCATACAGCTGCAACAACGCCAGTACGGTCTCACGGTGGCGCCCCTTCAGGAGACGGACCTGATCGGGCAGGCCGAGTTCATCCTCGCGGTCAAAGCCGACATGCCGATGGATGATCTGCGCAAGCAGTTCACCCAGCAGTGCAAGGTGGCGTCGGTGGAAAAAATTCGCGATCTCATCAGTCTTCAACTCCCCGGAATACCTCTGGTGCCGCTGCCGGTGGCGCCGCGCCAATTGCCGTATCACGCCGGCTTCAGCTATTTCC